>NZ_DATHFX010000217.1:0-17134 GCF_035317885.1 Pinirhizobacter sp. | reverse complement strand
GGGCGGTCCTCAGGAAGAAAGTAAGGGAATAGTCAGGCGCTGTCATACCAGGAAGGCCGTCAGCACGAAGTCGAGCGCCAGGATGGCGATGGATGACGCCACCACCGTGCGCGTGGTGGCGTAGGCCACGCCTTCGCTGGTGGGCGGCGTGGTGTAACCCTGGAACACGGCGATCAGGGTAACCACGATGCCGAAGACGAAGCTCTTGACGATGACGCCGTCGACGATGTCCTTCCAGACATCGACGGTGGCCGTCATGTTCGACCAGAACGTACCGTTGTCGATGCCCAGCCACGACACGCCTACCAGGTGGCCGCCGAGCACGCCCATGGTGCAGAACATCACGGTAAGCAACGGCACGGCAACGATGCCGGCGAGGAAACGCGGTGCCGCGACGTAGGCCAGGGGATCGACCGCCATCATTTCCATGGCATCGATCTGGTCGGTGGCGCGCATCAAGCCGATTTCGGCGGTGATCGAGGTACCGGCACGACCGGCGAACAGCAATGCCGTGACTACCGGACCAAGCTCGCGGTAGATGGCGATGGCGACCACCGTACCCGTGGCCGATGTGCCGCCGAAAATCGACAGTACATCGTAAAGCTGCAGCGCCAGCACCATGCCCACGAACAGGCCGCAGGTCATGATGATGGTGAGGCTCATCGCACCGACGAACCACACCTGGCGAAGCGTCTCGCGGAAGTGCCGCAACGAGCCCGGCACGGCGCCCAGCAAGGTGAGGCCGAACAGGGCGCAGGCACCGATCTGCGCCAGCGCATTGGACACCACGCCGTTACGTTCGATGCGCGCGTTCATGCGTTCCTCCGCAGGCCCAGTGCCGCGGCGTAGTCGCCGGCGGGGTATTGGAAGGGCACCGGTCCGTCGGGCGAGCCGCCAAAGAATTGTTTTGTCCACGGCGAGCCGTCGTTGGCGAGCGTCGACGGTGCGCCCTGCGCAACGACCTTGCCATTGGCGATCAAATACACGTGGTCAGCCACCTGCTGCACGGCTGCCAGCTCATGGGCCACCAGCACGCTGGTAATCCCCAGGGTTTCATTGAGCGTACGGATCAGCTTCAGCACCTGGTTGAGCGAGATGGGATCCAGGCCCACGAAGGGTTCGTCGTACAGGATCAACATCGGATCGAAGACGATCGCCCGGGCCAGCGCCACGCGCCGGGCCATGCCGCCGGAAAGCTCCGCGGGCGTGAGCGCCGCCGCGCCACGCAAACCCACCGCCTGCAGCTTGGTCAGTACGATGTTGCGGATCAATACCTCTGGCAACGTGGTGTGCTGACGAAGTGGGAACGCCACGTTCTCGAACACGTCGAAGTCGGTGAGCAAGGCTGAGTTCTGGAAAAGGTAGCCAATGCGTTCGCGCAGGTCGAAAAGGTGCTCGCGGCTCAAGGTGCGGACGTCTTCGCCATCCACCAGTACCTGGCCGGCATCGCCGCGCATCTGCCCTGTGATGTGCTTGAGCAGGGTGGTCTTGCCCGTGCCGCTGGGACCCATGATGGCAGTGACCTTGCCACGCGGGATGTCCAGGTCCAGCGCGTCGAAGATCTTCTTGCCATTCAAGACCGTGGTGAGGCCGCGCACCTTGACCATGGGTTCGGAATCGGGTGGCGCGGACGGGATTTCTGTCATCAGGGCACGCCGGGGCTTGGAAAGGGGGACAAGTTACCGGAAATAGGGTTCGGACGCCGGAACCACAAGCGGTTTGGAACGCTCAGACCGCCAATAATTCCGCGATCAGGCTTTCGTGGCGCTTGCGCGCGACGCTGCTGCGCTGGCGGACCGCCCGCACGATGGCTACCAGATCGCCCAGGGCGTCCTCGAAGCGGTCGTTGACGATGATGTAGTCAAATTCATGGGCGTGGGCAATTTCCTCACGCGAATTGAACAGGCGTCGCTCGATCACGTCCGGTGCATCCGAGCCTCGGCCGCGCAGGCGGCGTTCGAGCTCGATCCGGGACGGCGGCAGGATGAATACGCTCACGCAATCGCCCATGCCCTCGCGCACCTGGCGCGCGCCCTGCCAGTCGATTTCCAGCAGCACGTCGCTGCCTACTTTGAGTTTTTCTTCCACCGTGCGGCGCGAGGTGCCGTAGAAATTCCCGTGGACCTCTGCGTGCTCGAGGAAGATGCCCTGTTCGATCTCGCGGGCGAAATCCGAACGCTCGACGAAGTAGTAGTGCCGGCCGTATTCCTCGCCCACCCGCGGTGGCCGAGTGGTATGCGAAATGGAAAGGGATATCGCAGGCTCACGCTCGAGCAGCGCATTGACCAGCGTGGACTTGCCTGCGCCCGATGGCGCGGCCACCACGAACAGCGTGCCAGGTACCGTGGCCGGGGCGTGCGCGTCGCTCATTCGATGTTCTGTACCTGTTCGCGCATCTGCTCGATCAGCACCTTCAACTCCACGGCGGCGTTGGTGGTCCGCGCATCGACGGACTTCGAGCCCAGTGTATTGGCTTCGCGGTTGAATTCCTGCATGAGGAAATCCAGGCGTCGGCCTACCGGTTCGGCCAGCTTCAGCACGCGGCGCGCCTCGGCCACGTGGGTGGCCAGGCGGTCGAGCTCTTCGTCGACGTCAATGCGGGTCACCTGCAGCACCAGTTCCTGCTCGAGCCGTCCCGGTTCCATCGGCTGGCGCATGTCGGCCAGGCGGGCCTCCAGGCGGGCGCGCAGGGCGGCGCGGATCTCCGGCACCCACTGCCGGACGTCGACGACGATGGTTTCGATGGCATCCAGGCGTCCGGCGATGATCTGCCCGAGCTTGTCGCCCTCGCGCTCACGGGTGGCGGTGAGGGCGTCCAGGGCTTCGTCGAGCACCTGCAAAAGCGCTGCCTGCATGGCTTCGGGATCGACGTCAGCCTGCTGCAGCACACCGGGGAACCGCAGCAGTTCGGTGAACTGGGTGGTCATGCCGGGGAAGCGGTTACCCAGGCCGTTGGCCAGTTCTTCCAGATGGGCCAGTAAGACGCTGTCCAGCTGCAGGCCGTCGCCGGCCAGGCGCGCTTCGCTGCGCAGGCGCACCGTGGCATCGACCTTGCCGCGGGACAGCCGGGCGGCGATCCTCTCGCGCAAAGTGCCTTCGTGGGCCCGGAGTTCATCGGGCATGCGCGGGGAGATTTCCAGGTAACGGTGGTTCACCGTGCGCAATTCACAGGCGAGGTTACCCGCGGGACTCGCCGTCTCGGCCGACGCGTAAGCGGTCATGCTGCGAATCATTTGGCGTCCTGCGGGCGAGCCTTGGGGGCCGGCAATGGTAAACTTTCCCGCCCGCCAACGCCAAAGTCCCCCATGACTGCCTTTTCCCGACCCAGCGGCCGACCCGCCGACCAGCTGCGCGCCGTCAGCATCGAACGCCATTACACCCGTCACGCCGAAGGCTCGGTGCTGGTGAGTTTTGGCGACACCCGGGTGCTGTGCAATGCCAGTATCGAAGAACGCACCCCGGCGTGGCTACGCGGCAAGGGCGAAGGCTGGATCACCGCCGAATACGGCATGCTGCCGCGGGCCACCAACGAGCGCATGCAGCGCGAGGCCGCCCGCGGCGGCCAGGGTGGCCGCACCATGGAAATCCAGCGCCTGATCGGCCGCTCGCTGCGCGCCTGCGTCGACCGCGCGGCCTTGGGCGAGCGAGTGATCACCCTGGATTGCGATGTGATCCAGGCCGACGGCGGCACCCGCACGGCAGCCATCACCGGCGCCTATGTGGCACTGGTGGACGCCGTCACCGTGTTGATGAAACGCACCTCGCTCAAGCGCAACCCGATCATCGGCGCCGTGGCGGCGGTGTCCGTGGGCATCGTCAACGGCGTGCCCGTGCTCGACCTCGACTATGCCGAAGACTCCGCCTGCGACACCGACATGAACGTGGTGATGAACGACGGTGGCGGTTTCATCGAAGTGCAAGGCACGGCAGAGGGCCACGCCTTCCGCCGCGATGAGCTCGATGCCCTGCTCGACCTTGCCGGCAAGGGCATCGCCGAACTCGTCACCGCCCAGCGCGCGGCGCTGGCCGAAGGCTGATCATGACCGGCCTCGGGCGCGTCGTGCTGGCGTCATCGAACGCCGGGAAGCTGGCGGAGTTCAGCCAGCTGCTGGCGGGCCTGGGCATCGAGTTCGTCTCACAGGCCAGCCTTGGCGTGGACGACGCCGATGAGACCGGTCGCAGCTTCGTGGAGAACGCGCTGATCAAGGCCCGCCACGCCAGCACGGTCACCGGCCTGCCCGCGTTGGCAGACGACTCGGGCATCTGCGTCGAAGTGCTCGATGGCGCACCAGGGTTGTATGCCGCGCGCTATGCCGGCGTGCACGGCGATGCGGCAGCCAACCGCGCCAAGCTCCTGCGCGAACTTGACGGCAAGCCTGCGAGCGAACGGGGCGCGTACTTCATCGCCGTGATCGTGCTGCTCCGTCATGCCGACGACCCCGCGCCGATCATCGTCGAAGGGCGCTGGTCCGGACGCATCCTCACCGCCGAGCGGGGCGACGGCGGCTTCGGCTACGACCCGCTGTTCCTGCCCGACGGCTTCGAACAAAGCGCCGCCGAGCTCAATCGGGTACTGAAGAACAGCCTGAGCCACCGCGGCCAGGCCGTTGCCGCGCTGCGGGATCGCCTGGCCGCCCGCTGATGCAGCCGCTTTCGCCGCCGTTGTCGCTTTACGTGCATATGCCCTGGTGCGTGAAGAAGTGCCCGTACTGTGATTTCAATTCCCATGGCCTGCGTGGCGAGCCACCCTACGAGGTGTACATCGACGCCCTGCTGGCCGACCTCGACGCAGACCTTGCCGACTTTGGCGAAGCAATCGCCGGGCGACGCATCGACACGGTTTTTTTCGGCGGCGGCACGCCCAGCCTGTTTTCATCCTCCCAGGTGGCGCGTTTCCTGGACGGCGCCCGCGCACGCATCGCCTTTGCCGAAAATACCGAAGTAACGCTGGAGACCAACCCCGGCACCGTCGAGCACGGCCGCTTCGATGGCTACCTCGCCGCCGGGGTCAACCGGCTTTCCTTCGGCATCCAGAGCTTCGACGATGAAAAACTCAAGCGCCTGGGCCGCATCCACTCTGCAAGCGAGGCGAGCGATGCGGTGAAGCTTGCACAGGATGCAGGTTTCCAACGCATCAACCTCGACCTCATGTACGCCCTGCCCGGCCAGGACCTCGCCGGCGCCATCGCCGACGTCGACCGGGCCATCGCCCTGGCACCTAGCCATGTCTCGCACTACCAGCTCACCCTGGAACCGAATACCGCCTTCGCCGCGAACCCTCCCCCGCTCCCGGCCGACGACGATGCCTGGGCGATGCAGGAAGCCTGCGAGGCGCGCCTGGCCGCCGGCGGGTTTGCCCAGTATGAAATCTCCGCCTACGCGCGGCCCGGCGAACCATGCCGGCACAACCTCAACTACTGGCGCTTCGGCGACTACCTGGGCATCGGCGCCGGCGCCCACGGCAAAATCAGTGGCCTGGATGTCCGCCGCCGCTGGAAGACCCGGCACCCCAACGCTTATTTGACGGCCGCCGGAACGCCGGCACGAATCGGTGGCGACACCACCGTGGCCGTCGCCGACCTCCCCTTCGAATACATGCTCAATGCACTGCGGCTGGTGGACGGCGTGGATCTTGCCGGTTTTGCCCAGACCACGGGCCAACCTCTGCAGGCGATTGCCACGCCCCTGGCCGAGGGCATCCGCCGCGGCTGGCTGCGCGACGAGCCCGGACGCCTGCATACCACCCCCCTGGGCCAGCGATTCCTCAACGACGTGATCGAAAGCTTCATGGCATGACTTAAGCACTCCCGGCACAGTGCTTTCGGCCGGTGGCGCCACGCCTGGGCCTTCCCTACACTAGCCGTCACGAGGCAGGGGAGCCACTCGTCACATGTCGCTCGATTCACCCTCACGAACGCACGCCGCTGAGGCGTCTGCCGCCGCATGGCGCGCGGAGCTGTCGCCACGCGCGCGACAGCACGTTGCCCATAGCCTGGCCACCTGCATGGCCTGGCTTGAGGCGCCCCTGCAAGCGTCGCTGTCGGAATTCGACCAGCGCCTATTCCAGATGGCCGATCGCGCACGCAACCACATCGAGCAGCAGGCGTGCTTCGAAAGTCGCCATGTGCTGGAGCGGGGTACCGCCGCCTTCCGCGAGCGTTTCGCCAACGGCCTGCGCGAGCGGTTCATCCGCCTGGGCGACGCCGGCGAACAAAAACGCCTGCAACCGGAACGGCTTGAACTGAGCCTGGTGGATACCACCGAACAGGAAGAAAACGACTCGCTCTCGGTGCTCTCCTCGCGCGCCGAGGCGCGGCATGCCGGCGTGCTGCATGAACTGGGCTTCCGCCTGGCGGTGCTTGCCGCCAGCGCGCCGCTCGATGGCGACGGCCAGCCGGCCGGTCCACGCGCATTGGCGTCGGTATTGCGCGAAGCCGCCACGCCCATGCCGCTTTCCCTGGCCCATCGCCTGCTGATGTTCCAGTGCTTCGACGCGCGCCTGATGGCTAGCCTGGAATCGCTGTATGCCTCGCTCAACGACCACCTTCGCGACAACGGCATACTGCCGCAGCTGCGCGTGGTCTCGTATGCACGTACCACGGCGTCCACGCGCGCCGCGGTCAATGCCCGGGCCGAAGCAGCCCCCGTGCGCGAACCGGTGGCGGCACCCACGCCTGCCAGCGAAGCTGCGCGCAGCGAAAGCATTTCGGTACTGGAAAGCCTGCGCGATCTTCTTTCCAAGCGCACCCGCGAGCCTGCTGTTGCCCACGGCGCCGCACGCCTGGCCAGTACCGACGAACTGCAGATTGCCCTCACAGCGCTGCAGGGCCACCTTTCCGAAGTGGCCGACCACGCCTCACGCGAGATACGCAGCGCCCAGCGCCTGCGCGATGAGCTGGTTACCCAGCTATCGATCAATCGTCCGCCCGGCTCGCCGCCGGTGTCGCTGAGCCCCGAACACAGCGACACGGTGGAACTCACCGCCATGCTGTTCGAGACCCTGGCACAGGAGCTGACCAAGCAGGGCGCCGCACGGTCACTGCTCGGCGGCCTGCAATGGCCGGTGCTGCGCACCGCCGTCACCGACAAGAGCTTCTTCGAACAGCACGACCATCCAGCGCGCAAGCTGGTCAACACCGTGGCCGAGGCCGCGAACGACTGGCTCGACCACGCCGATGCCGATCCGGTGCTCGCCGAGAAGCTCGAGCGCGTGGTGGGCGAAGTGGCCGTGGCGACGGCGATCGATCCGCGCTGGGCCTCCGACATCGAAAACCACGTCGCCGCGCTCAGCCGCAAGGCGCAGGTGGCCGAGCGTCGCCTGGCCGAGGCGATGGAAGGGCGCGAACGCCTGGCGACGGCACGCAAGCGCGCCGCCGAACTGATGGCCGAGCGCATGAACGAGCGCTCGCCACGCGGCGTGCTGCGCATCCTGCTCGAACGCACATGGTCGGACGTACTGGCCCTGAACCTGCTGCGCAACGACGAGAAGAGCCCCGCTTTCCAGGCAAGCCTGGAGATCACCGACCAGTTGCTTGGGCGCACGCCTGTCGCCAACGTGGCGCATTTGCAGGCCGAAGTGGAAACGCGCCTGCAGCACGTGGGCATGCATGCCGACGAAGCGGCCGAAGTTGCCCGCCGCCTGCTTCGCCAGCAGCAGGAAGACGACGCCGCGCCCACCAATACCGACATGGCGATGCGCCTGCGCACACGCCCGCGCTTCGGCGAGGACGTGCTTGCCGCCATTGAACCTGCCACGCCACCCGACGATGAAAGCCGCCTCAAGCCACGCATCCGGGCCGAGCTCGAAGTGCTGCGCCATCGCGAGGCCGGGGCCTGGTATGAATTCATGCAGGCCGATGGCACGCTCGCCCGCCGCAAGCTTGCCTGGTTCAGTGCATCGTCCGGCCGCTGCCTGCTGGTGAACGCCAACGGCATCCGCGCCGAGGACATTACCCTGGCGCAGCTGGCCACCGCCCTGATCGAAGGCAGCGCGCGCGAATACGTGCCACCGCCGTCATCCCTGCTCGACCGCGCATGGCATGCCATCGCCGGCAGCCTGCGTATGTCCGCCGCGAGGACCAGCTGACATGGGCACGTTCGAACAGCGTGGCGCCCCGCGTCGGCGCACCCGCCTGCCGATCCCGGTGATCGACACCATGACCGACCAGATCCTGGGCCAGCTTGGCAACTTGTCGGCCACCGGCATGATGCTGATCGGCGGCCGTGCGCCCAACAGCGCGGCGGTCTACCAGGTGTCAATGTCGCTACCGGGCGCCGATGGCGCCATGTTGCTGGTCGGCATCCAGGAGCAATGGAACGAGCCCGCCACGACGCTGGGCCAGACCTGGTCGGGCTACCGCATCGTGGCCATCAACGACCGCGACGCGGCGCAACTGGACCGCTGGCTGGAACACGCCGCGAGCAGCGAGTACTAGGCCGCCACCTGGCCGAAGGCATCGCGGGTGAGGTTTTCAGGCTCGCCCTCGGTGCACACCACGTCGTCCTCGATGCGGATGCCGCCGTACTTGCGGAAGGCGTCCACGCGCGCCCAGTCGATATCCTTCGCCTCGGGCTTCTGCTTAAGCTCGGCCAGCAGCATGTCGATGAAGTAGAGCCCCGGCTCGATCGTCACCACCATGCCCGGCGCCAGGGTGCGCGTCAGGCGCAGGTAAGGATGGCCATCGGGGCGCTTGATGAAGCCGCCATTTTCGCTTTCCTGGAAGCCGGCCACTTCGTGCACCTGCATGCCGATGCCATGGCCCAGGCCATGCGGGAAAAACACCGCCGACACACCCGATGCCACCGCGCTCTCGGCGCTCATGCGGATGAACCCGTGCTCGCGCAGTATGTCCGCCAGAACGTGGTGCGCGTGGACATGAAGCCTGGCGTAGTCCAGGCCTGCCTTCACTTGCGCGCAGAACGACTGCTGGGCCGCTTCCACCGAATCAATCAGCGCCTGGAATTCCGGGGCCTGGGGCGAGGCATAGGTGCGCGTGATGTCGCTGGCATAACCCGAGGCGCTCGCACCGGCGTCGATCAGGAACGAAAGGCTGGGCTTGGGCGGCTCGCGGTCGAAGTTGGTGTAGTGCAGCACCGAACCATGCTGGTTCAGGCCCACGATCGAGGCATAGGGCAACTCAGCGTCGATCTGGCCGACGGCGCTGAGGTAATCCATGTGGATGCCCAATTCGCTCTTGCCGGCGCGGAAGGCGGCCTCCGCGGCACGGTGGCCGCGCGCGCCACGCTCACTGGCAATGCGCATCAGGGCCAGTTCGTAAGGCGTCTTGAAGGCGCGGTGGAAGTGAAGGTAGTCCATCACCGCCGCCGTGGCGCTGGGGGCAAAACCGTCCAGGCGCACATTGTCGTCGGCGATGATCGCGCTGCGCGATGCTTCGGGCAGGTGCGCCGCGGCCTCGGCGGGCTCGCGGATCACGACGATGTCGAAGTGCTCCACCCAGTAGCCCGACGGCGCCTCGGGTACGACGTGCCAATAATCGCGCGGCTGCAGGAAAATAAGCGTGGGCTTCTTGCCCGGCGTATAGGCGATCCAGCTGCCCGGCGCGTCGATCAGCGGCAACCAGTGCTTGAAGTGCGGGCTCACCACGAACGGGTAGTAGTTGTCGTCCAGGAAGCGGACGATCGGCCTCCCGGCGGCCACCACCAGGTGGTCGAAACCACCCAGCGCCAGCGCCTTGTCGGTGCGATCGCGCACCGTGGCCAGGTGCGGGGGATAAAGGGCGGCAAGGGCGCTGGACATCGTGGGGCTCCGGTCCGGATGGGGGCAAACACCAATGGTGCGCCTTGATGCCCGGCGCGCCAAGTGTGGGCAGCAGGGCTAACCCCGCCCGAACACCACGGCAAAACGGCCCTGCGCGTCGCCCAGGGCCGTGCGCAGCAGACGCGCCGGGGTATCCGGTGCCGGATCGATCAGTTCGCGCAGGTGTGCGCCCCAGAGCGTCACGGCCAGTTCTCCGCAGGCAAAGCCATTCCCGGGCGAATGCCAGTGCGGCAGCGGCGTCCAGCCACCACAGGCCGGGCACACCAGGGGCGCCGTCTCCGAGCCTTCGGTCCAGACGCTCAGCGCTTCTTCCAGATAAGCGCTTTCCTCACCGCCCATCACCACCAGGTGCCCGCATTCGGGGCAAGCCAGGTCCACGTCGTCGGCAGCGAATAGCCCCATCTCGCCACCGCCCTCGACAAGGTGCGCGCCGTCATGCACATCGGCGATCCATCGATGGGCGCGCACGTGGATCCCGATGGCGACGATACCCGGGGCGACCAGGAGCGACGCATCATCGCCGCGCACGGTGAACAGGGCCGCCCTTAACAGGCTCGAACCACCATCCTGGCTCCACAAGCCAGGGGACCGGTCGATGGCCGCCAACGAAACCAGCCGCCGGTGCAATGCCGTGGCGGTCGCCACCGCCCCGATGGCGGGAAGGCGATCATCAACCAGCGCTGTCCAGGGCGTGAGCATGAGGGAAAGGATCGTCGCTGCAGTCAGGGATTTTGCCGTGGGACATTCACGATGCGCGGCTGCCCAGCAGGTCTTCCAATTCCTCAATGCCCTTGGGTACGTCGCCGGTGAGCACCTGCGGACCATCGCGGCCCACGGCCACGTCGTCCTCGATACGGATGCCGATCCCGCGCCATCGTTCAGGGACCGACCGCTCGTCCGGATCGATGTACACGCCAGGCTCCACCGTCACCACCATACCCGGCTCCAGCAGCCGTGGTTCGCCATCCACGCGATAGTCCCCGACATCATGAACGTCCAGGCCCAGCCAGTGACCGGTCTTGCCGGGAAAGAATTTTTTGTAGGCCGCCGAGGCGATCGCCTTGGCTGGCGTTCCCTTGAGCAGGCCAAGCGCACACAGGCCTTCGGTGATCACCTCGACCGCGACATCGTGCGCGGCGCTGAATACCTGGCCCGGGCGCACTTCGTCGATGGCAGCGGCCTGCGCACTCAACACGATGTCGTAGAGCGCACGTTGCTCGGGCGAGAATTTTCCACCCACCGGATAGGTACGGGTGATGTCCGAGGCGTAGCAATCCACTTCCGCGCCGGCGTCCACCAGCAGCAGGTCGCCATCGCGCAGGCGCGCGCGATTGGCCTGGTAGTGCATGACGCAGGCATTGGCGCCGCCGGCGACGGTGGGGGGAAAGGCCGGCACCGCCCCGTTGCCGCGCATCACGCGCAACAGTTCGCCTTCCACCTCGTATTCGGCAACGCCCGGCCGGGCCACGCGCATGGCGGCCAGGTGCGCCTTGGCGGCAATGGACGCTGACTGCTTCATCAGCGCCAGCTCCGCTTTCGACTTGTACAGCCGCAGATCGTGCAGTAGGTGGCCCAGGGCCACGAACTCCTTGGGCACCACGCCGCCACCCCGGGCGGAGCGCAGGCGGCGCATCCAGCTGAGCAAACGTGCATCGAATTCAGGTTCGGCGCCAAAATGACAGTACAGGCGCGCCCTGCCCTCAATCATGCCCGGCAGGATGTCGTCGATGTCCTCGATCGGGAAGGCGTCGTCCAGTTTCAGCTGTTCGGCGGCGCGCTCGGTGCCCAGCCGCTCACCGTCCCAGCGTTCGCGCTCGGCGTCGCGCTCGCGGCAGAACAGCACCGCCTCGCCCTGGCTGCGGCCTGGCAGCAGGGCCAGGATGCTGTCCGGCTCGCCGAAGCCCGACAGGTAATGGAAATCCGAATGCTGGCGGTACGGCCAGGGTGCGTCGGCGTTGCGCATGCGCTCGGGGGCCGCGGCGACAATGATCGCGGCATCCTCGCCGGCCATGCGCATCAGCTGGCGCCGGCGGCGCGCGTACTCGGTCGCCGCGATCAATGCAGGGTATCGCTGGCCGGTGGTTCGCCGGCGGCAAGTTCGGCGTGTAGCAGCAGTACGCCCACGCGGACAAATTCCTCAAGCTCGGTATATGAGGCTTCGTCTTCCTCCTCGTCGCCGCGGTCGAGGTCGGACGAGGCGATCACGCCAAGGTCGCGCAGCACTTCGCGCGCTTCCTCGGAAAGATCGCCATGGCCACGGGAACCGGCCAGCCCCAGGCCGCCAAGGAAACCCCGGCACCATTCCACCAGGGCATCGGCGCGATCACCCACCGGGGCGTCGTCGTCAGGCAGCAGCAACTGGAAGGCAAACTCAGGGTCCGACAGGGCTTCTTCGCTTTCCTGGCGCAGCCGCGACAGCAGGGAGAGGTCTGGGCCGGTGGGTGCCTTGCCTTCCTCCAGGTGCAGGGCCGGCAATACGCCAAGCCCACCGAAGTGGCCGCCACCGCTCAAGAAACCGCACAGAGAGCCATGCAACTCGCTGGCCTCGGTACCCAGTTCCAGGCGCACGACGAGCCGGTCGAGATCGTCGAAAGTGACACTCTGGCCGGTGCCCATGACTCGCCTCCTGCAAAGAGCCTAAGTCTAACGCAGCTCTTGCTGTCATCCGGTGGCGGTTTGCTATAGTCCGCCCATGCCGACACCCTCTGATGTTTCCGCCGAAATCGACGCCCTGGGGCACAGCCTGGACCAGCTCGCCGAGACGGTCCGGCGACTGACCGAGGAAAACCGCAGCCTCCGCCACAGCCAGGAACAGCTGGCCAGTGAGCGCGCAGGCCTGGTAGCGCGCAATGAACAGGCGCGCCAGCGGGTCGAGGCGATGATCCAGCGCCTCAAGGCGCTGGAAAGCACCCCTTAAGGACGTATCCCGCCATGTCCACCGCCGAACCGGTCGCCCTGCGACTGCTGGACCGCGAGTTCCACATCGCCTGCGCCCCGGAAGAGCGCGCCGGCCTCGTGGCCGCGGCGCAGTACCTGGACGGCAAGATGCGGGAACTAAAGGTAAATGCGCGCGCGCCGGGCTTCGACCGCATCGCCGTTTTGGCCGCGGTTTCCATCGCCCATGAGCTCCTGGGCCTGAAGGTCGAGCACGCCGCCCAGGAACTGGCGCTGACCGAAGGTTTGGGCAATCTGCGAAAGAAGCTTGAAGGTGTGCTCGACGGCCACATAAAATAGAGACGGCGTTTTCTGCGGTGTTCGATAGCGCATCCTTACATTTGCCTTGTTCCTATAAACGGCCCCGGGTCGGCCAGTTCACGGATTGTGTGCATGTCCGCCGCGTGCGGAAAGCCTTAGAGCCGTGATGGTCCTCCCACCTGATCCTCGTGGATCAAGGTCGTTCGGTGTGCAACGGCATTGCGGTTAACGCCACTTACTTTCCTTTGACTGGGCCTGTCAGTCTTATGCCAACAAGTCCCAGCCAGCGACGCGAACTGCGTGGCGACCTCGCCCAGCGACGTCGCGAGCTCGGGCCCGCCGAGCGCATGGGCGCGGCCCAGGGCCTGCGCCGGAGCCTTGAGTCGCTCCCCGAATTCCTTACCGAGACAAAAGTCGCCGGCTACTGGGCAACCGGTGGCGAGCTGCCGCTGAACCTTGCCATCGCCGGCCTTGCCGAGCGAGGCCAGCATTTCTACCTGCCGGTGATCGACAGCAACCGCCGCCTTTGCTTCGTTCCCTGGCGCACGGGCGACGAAGTGGCGCCGAACCGGCTTGGCATCCCGGAGCCCGTCAACCAGGACCACGTCACTGCACCCAACCAGATGGATCTGGTACTGGTGCCGTTGCTCGGCTTCGACCGCAAGGGCAACCGCCTGGGGTTCGGCGGCGGCTACTACGACCGCAGCTTCGATTTCCTCAACGTCCCCGGGCGCCCCGCGCAGCCGCTGCTGGTGGGCGTGGGTTATTCCTTCCAGGAAGTAAAATCGATCGAGACGGCCCACTGGGATGTCCCGCTCGACTACATCGCCACGGAAAAAGAGCTCATCGACTGCACGGGCGGGAAATGAACTACTGGCTGATGAAGTCCGAGCCGGACACGTTTTCGATCGACGACCTCAAACGCAAGGGCAAGGAGGCCTGGGACGGCGTCCGCAACTACCAGGCGCGCAACTTCATGCGCGACGGCATGCGGGTTGGCGACAAGGTCTTCTTCTACCACTCCAACTGTGCCGTGCCCGGTATCGCCGGCATCGCGTCGGTAGCCACCGCCGCCTATCCCGATCCCTCCCAGTTCGATCCGAAGAGCGACTACTTCGACGCCGGCGCGAAGCGCGAGGATCCACGCTGGATGCTGGTGGACGTCAAGTTCGTCCGGAAGCTCAAGCGCGTCATTTCGCTTGAAGAACTCAAGGGCATCGAGGAACTGGCCGACATGGCGCTGGTCCGCAAGGGTAACCGGCTTTCGGTGATGCCGGTTTCCAAGCCACATTGGGACTACATCCTTACCCTGGAGTGATGGCCATGAGCCAGAACGAAAAGCGCCTCGCTGGCGAAGCCGCCCTCCGCTACGTCGAGAAGGGCGCCGTCATCGGCGTCGGTACCGGCTCTACGGTTGCCTTCTTCATCGATGCACTGGCTTCGATGAAAAACGACATCCAGGGCGCGGTGTCCAGTTCCGAACAGTCCACCCGCCAGCTGAAGTCGCACGGCATCGACGTACTCGACCTCAACGCCGTGGGGCCGCTGGATATCTACATCGACGGCGCCGACGAGTGCGATCCGCACAAGCGCCTGATCAAGGGCGGCGGCGCGGCACTCACCCGCGAAAAGATCATCGCATCGGCATCGAAGACCTTCGTCTGCATCATGGATTCATCCAAGCAGGTGGACGTGCTCGGCACGTTCCCGCTGCCGGTGGAAGTGATCCCCATGGCACGCAGCCACGTGGCCCGGGAGATTTCCGCCATGGGCGGCCAGCCGGTATGGCGCGATGGCGTGGTCACCGACAACGGCAACTGGATCCTCGACGTGCACGGCTGGCGCATCGTCGATCCCGTCGGCACGGAAAACAAGCTCAACCAGATCGTCGGCGTGGTCACCTGCGGCCTATTCGCCGCGCGCCCGGCCGACATCGTGCTGGTCGGCGACAGGGTGCTTGGCTAGTTACCAGCGGTAGCGCACGGATGCGGTGACCGTGCGCGGGTAACCGTAGTAGCACCAGATCGCACTGTTGCAAGCGGTAATGTAGTTGCGGTCGGTAAGGTTCGAGCCCGTTAGCTGCACGCGCCACTGCTCGAAGTCGTAGTGCACGTTGGCGTCGAAGAGGGCGTAGCCGCCGGTTGGAAAGTCGTTGTTGGCATCGCCATAGTGGCGCCCGATGTAGCGTACGCCACCGCCGAAGCCAAGACCCGCCAGGCTGCCTTCGTGCAGGGAATAATCCGCCGACACCGAGCCCTGCCGATTGGGCACCAGCGCCACGCGCTTGCCGCGGCTGGCATCGTTGGCCTCGGTGACGCGGGCGTCCGTCCAGGCCCAGGCGGCCGTCATGCTGAAGTCGTCGGTGATGGCGACGTTCGCCTCCAGTTCTGCGCCACGCGTGCGCGTGCGGCCCTGCTGGATCGAGAACAGGATGTGATCGGGATCAACCGTCAACGCATTCTTCTGCGTCAGCTGGTAGACGGCTGCGGTCAGTAGCGTGAGGCCATCGGGCGATGCGTACTTCACGCCGCCCTCGTACTGGTCGCCCGTGATCGGCTTGAAGGATTCACCGGCGAAGGTGGCACCGACGGTGGTCTTGAACGAGTGGGAATAGGCCAGGTACGGCACCACACCCGAATCGAAGTTGTAGTTCAGGCCCAGGCGGCCAGAGAACGCGTTGTCCGTCTGCTTGCGATGCGTGCCTGCGATGATGTCGTCGGTATCGTTGGTCACCCAGTCGTTGCGGCCGCTGGCGACGATGCCCCACTTGCCCCAGTTGACCTGGTCCTGCACATAGGCACCGGTCTGGCGCAACGTGGATTCGGTACGCGAGGTATAGGGGATGCGATCGATCGGCGCGCCGTATACGGGATTGTAGATATCGATCGTCGGTGCGCTGCCGAAGGCCGAGCGGCTGTCGTCGCTGTTGCGCAGGTAATCCACGCCCATCAGCACGGTGTGCTCGGCGCTGCCGGTGGCGAACTTCGCCTGCACCTGGTTATCCACGGCGAACAGGTGCGTGCGGTCATACACCGGGAAGTTGTAGCGGTTGAGCGTGCTCAGGTCGTCCTGCAAACCCAGGCTGCCGATGGACCGGTGGTCCACCATCGCGTCTTCCACGCGCAGGTCCTGGCGTACCGACCACGTGTCGTTGAACCGATGGCTGAAGTCCCAGCCGATGGATTTGTCGGTCTTGTGGTAGAAATCGTAGCCCGGCTCGCCAGGATTCACGTCGCGGGGAATACGGCCGTTGGGATTGGGCAGCAACGTGCCCTGCTCGGGCAGGAAGCCGCCCACGCCGTTGGACAATGCGCGCTGGTAACGGGCAAGCAAGGTGAACGACGTATCGTCGTCGGGTTTCCAGGTGAGGCTTGGCGCGAAGTAGTAGCGGTCGTCCTGCGAATGCTTCAGCGGCGAATCGCCCTGGCGCGCCAGCGCCACCACGCGGTAGAGCCAGTGGCCGTCGTTATCGAGCTGTCCGCCGACATCGCCGGCAAGCTGTTTCTCACCGAAGCTGCCGACCGTGGCTTCCACTTCGCGCGGCGCATCCAGGCTCGGGCGCTTGCTGGTCATGCTGATCATGCCGCCCGGCGGCAGCTGGCCATACACCGCGGACGACGGCCCCTTGTTCACCTCCACGCGCTCAAGACCATACGGCTCGATACGCGAATCGGAGGTCCAGGCGCCGGTTGGCAGGGCCAGACCGTCGAGGAAACGCGCCGGGTCGTAGCCGCGGACGAGAATCCAGTCGCTGCGCGGGTCCATGCCATAGCTGCCGCCGACCACGCCCGCCAGGTAGCGCACCGACTCATCCAGCCCCTGCACGCCGTACGCCTGCATGCGGTCCGGCGTGATCACCGAGACCGACTGCGGGATCTGCACCACCGGCGTTTCGGTCTTGGTGGTGGAATAGACCACGTTCACCGCTTCCATGGTCTTGGCATCGACCGGCGCACTGGACGTGGTTTCCTGTGCGGCAGCCGGGGCGGTCAGGGCGAAGGCGATGGCAGCGAGCAGCGCCGGCCGGGAGAGAGGCTTGGACACGGGTTTCATCCGGACAGGTCGGCCGCGCGGGGTGCTGCGGCCGGATTATCGCGAATGATAACGGTTCTTATTACAATATCAAAGCCAATCCCGGCCAGGCGCTCTCATTTGGCGGCG
>NZ_DATHFX010000216.1:0-5391 GCF_035317885.1 Pinirhizobacter sp. | reverse complement strand
ATCATGGCCATGCCCATCTCGCTCATGACGGTGCGGACGTCGGCGAAGTCGACGTTGATCAGGCCTGGGGCGGTGATCAGGTCGGCGATACCCTGGACGGCGCCCTGGAGCACATCGTTGGCAGCCTTGAAGGCGTTGAGCAGGGTGACTTCACGGCCCAGCACCGAAAGGAGCTTCTCGTTGGGCACGGTGATCAGCGAATCGACGTGCTGGGAGAGGTCCTCGATGCCCTTGAGAGCCACCTGCATGCGGCGCCGGCCCTCGAAGGGGAACGGCTTGGTGACGACGGCCACGGTAAGGATGCCCTTCTCCTTGGCCAGCTGGGCCACCACGGGTGCTGCACCGGTGCCGGTACCACCGCCCATGCCAGCGGTGATGAACACCATGTCGGCGCCCTCGAGCATTTCCTCGATGCGCTCACGGTCTTCCAGCGCCGCCTGGCGGCCGACTTCGGGGTTGGCGCCGGCGCCAAGGCCCTTGGTGACGTTGCCACCCAACTGCAGGTGGGTGCGCGAGTTGCAGCTCTTCATCGCCTGCGCATCGGTATTGGCGACGACGAATTCCACGCCTTCGATGTTGGCATTGACCATGTGGGCCACGGCGTTGCCGCCGCCACCGCCCACGCCGATGACCTTGATGACTGCATTGGGTGCGAGTTTTTCGACTAGTTCAAACATTTCCCGTCTCCGATAGTTTTTATAGTTTTGTGTTGCCGTTGTTGCCCTGTCGCGGCTCCTGCCGCGCCAGGGTGTCGGGCTTTCCCTCGCCCCGGGGCCGTCTTCCTGCCGGCCCCGTCGATCCCTAGAAGTTCTTGCTTATCCAGCCGCGCAATTTGCCCACCATGCCGCCGACCGACCCGCCCACCGGGCCACCGGCACGGACGCCCGACGAACGCGAGCCGTGCAGCAGCAGGCCGACGCCCGTGGCGTGCAATTCGTTGGAGATCACGTCGCCGAGGCCGGAGATGTGCTGCGGCACGCCCACGCGCACCATCTTGTGAAAGATTTCCTCGGCCAGTTCCAGGGCGCCTTCCATCTTCGAGGCGCCGCCGGTGAGCACGATGCCCGCGGCCACCAGGCTTTCGTAGCCGGAGCGGCGCAGTTCGTCCTGGACCATCTCGAAGATCTCCTCGTAGCGCGCCTGTACCGACTGCGCCAGCGACTGGCGGGCCAGGCGGCGGGGCGGGCGGTCGCCGACGGAAGGTACCTGGATGGTTTCCTCCGCGTGCGCCAGTTGCGCGAGCGCGCAGGCGTACTTGATCTTGATTTCCTCGGCATGCGCGGTGGGCGTGTGCACGCCGTAGGCGATGTCGTTGGTGACCTGGTCGCCGCCGACGGGCAGCGACTTGGTGTAGCGGATCGCGCCCTGGGTGTAGATGGCGATGTCGGTGGTACCCGCGCCGATATCCACCAGGCACACGCCAAGCTCGAGCTCGTCTTCGGTCAACACCGCCTTGGCGCTGGCCACCGCGGCCGGCACCAGTTCGTCCACCGACAACCCGCAGCGCTGGATGCACTTGGAGATGTTGGACACCGCGCTGGCCGCGCCGGTGACCAGATGCACGCTGGCCTCCAGGCGCACGCCGCTCATGCCGACCGGATGGCGGATGCCGTCCTGGCCGTCGATGCGGTATTCCTGCGATTCCTTGTAAAGCACCTTGCGGTCGGCCGGGATGGCCACGGCGCTGGCCGCCTCGAGCACTTGCTCAAGGTCCGCCGCGGTGACTTCGCGGTCGCGGATCGCGGCCGTGCCGTGCGAGTTCTTCGTCTCCAGGTGTGAGCCTGAGATCGAGGCGAACACCGAGCGGATGTCGCAACCGGCCATCAGCTCGGCTTCTTCCACCGCGCGCTGGATCGAATGCACGGTGGATTCGATGTCCACCACCGAGCCTCGCTTCATGCCGCGTGACACGTGCGAGCCGATGCCGATCACCTCGATCGGTTCGCCCGGCTCGTACTCGCCGACGATGGCGACGACCTTGGAGGTGCCGATGTCCAGTCCGACCACGAGCTGCTTGTCGTTTTTGTTCTTCATGTGCGCGGTGCGCTCCGGGTGTCGGTGGCAGCGGGGGCCTGGGCCTGCGGCCAGCTGACGGCGAATCCATTGGTGTAACGAAGGTCCACCGAGGCGAAACCGCCGGGATGGCTTGAAGCCAGTTGCGGGTAGACGTCGAGGAACCGGCGCAATCGCCGGTCCACCTGGTCGCCGTCGCCAATCACCACTTCGGCGCCACCGGCGGTGACCACGCTCCAGCTTCCGCGATTGCTCAAGGTGACACCGGCCACCTGCAGGTGGGAGCCTGCGAACTGCTTCTGCGCCTGTGCGTAGAAGCTCACCACTTCAGCCAGGCGCGCATCGGGGCCACGCAACTGCGGCAGGCCTTCCATGTGCTCGGCCTCGCGGGCCGGGAACACCTTGCCCTGGCGGCTGATCAGGTCGTTGTCGTTCCAGCGTGCGAACGGCTGGCGTTCGTAGATGCGCAGCAGGATCGAATCGGGCCAGTGCTTGCGCGCCTCGACCGATTCCACCCACGGCAAGGCAGCGACCGACTTGCGCACCTCGTCAAGGTCCGCGGCGAAGAAACCCCGCCCCAGCTGCGGCATCACCGCGCCCTTGATCTGCGCGTCGGTAACGTGCACGAATTCAGCTTCCACCTTCAGCTGCTTCACCGGCCAGCGATTGGCGGCGAACCAGCCCTGGAGCACGCCCACGACGGGCAGCGCCACCAGCGTGATGGCGATGCCCCAGGCAACGACACGCGTAGCGGCGCCGGCCCTCATGGGGTGACCTCGGCGAAAGTGTTGCCGCCTGAGTCGCGCAGCGACGTCTCCAGCACGCGCCAGCAGACGCTGGCGAAATCGATCCCGGCTTGCGCCGCCGCCTTGGGCACCAACGAGTGGGTGGTCATGCCCGGCGCGGTGTTCACTTCCAGCAGCCAGTTACGGCCCTGGCGGTCGCGCATTACGTCGACACGGCCCCAGCCTGCGCAACCCAGGGCGTCGAAGGCGCGCAGGGCCAGCGCACGGATCGAAGTCTCGGCCTCGCCCTCGAGGCCCGGGCACAGGTAGAGCGTGTCGTCGGCGATGTACTTGGCGTTGTAATCGTAGAACGCCCCCCTGGGCACGATGTGGATCGAGGGCATCACCTCGCGGCCGAGCACGGCGATGGTGAGCTCGTCGCCTTCGATCAGCGTTTCCATCAGCAGCTCACCGGGATAGCGCGCGGCCAGTTCCACCGCGGCGTCGAGGTCGGCGTCGGTGAACACGCGCGTGATGCCCACGCTCGAACCTTCGCTGGCGGGCTTCACGATCAGCGGGAAGCCGATCTTCGCCGCGGCGGCATGGATGTCATCGCCTTTCTTCAGGGCGATATACGCCGGTGTCGGCAGGCCCAGGGCCTGCCAGACCATCTTCGAACGCACCTTGTCCATCGACAGCGCCGAGCCAAGCACGCCGGAACCTGTGTACGGGATGTTGAGCGACTCCAGCGCGCCCTGCAGCACGCCGTCTTCGCCGCCGCCATGCTGCCCGTGGAGAATATTGAACACCCGCGCGAAATGGCCGGCGCGCAGGGCGTCCAGCAAGGCGGGGATGCCGTCGATGGCATGGGCGTCCACGCCCCGCTGGCGCAGCGCGTCGAGCACGTTGCGACCGGAGTCGAGCGAGACCTCGCGTTCAGCGGAGCTGCCCCCCATGACCACGGCGACGCGGCCGAACTGCGCCGGATCGGTCACGGTAAAGGCGATGGGCGACGACGTGGTCATGCCTTGAGGGTCCTCAGGGAAGCGGTATTGCCAAGTTCAAGCGCGGCGTGGCCGATATCGCCGGCGCCGAGCATCAGCAGGATGTCGCCGTCGCGCAGCAGCGCCGGCAGCGTGGCGGCAAGGTCCCGCGGATGGTCCACCAGCACAGGGTCGACCTTGCCCCGTGCACGCACCGCGCGGGCGAGCGCACGGCCGTCGGCACCGGCGATCGGCGCCTCGCCGGCCGGATATACCTCGGTCAGCAGCAATACGTCGGGCTCGGTCAACACCTTGGCGAAGTCGTCCATGAGATCGCGCGTGCGGCTATAACGATGCGGCTGGAAGGCCACCACCAGGCGCCGGTTGGGCCAGCCGCCGCGCGCGGCGGCGAACACGGCGGCCAGCTCACGCGGGTGATGGCCGTAGTCGTCCACCAGCAGCGCGGTGCCGTGGTCCAGGGCGATCTCGCCGCGGGCATGGAAGCGGCGGCCAACGCCCTGGAACTCGGCAAGCGCGCGCGCAATGGCTTCTGCCTCCACGCCCAGCTGCCAACCGACGGTCGCGGCGGCCATGGCATTGAGCACGTTGTGCCGGCCAGGCAAGTTCAGCACCACCGGCAGCGGCGCGGGCAGCCCCGGCAGGTGCAAGTCGAAATGCATGTGGAAGCCGTCCTGGCGCACATTGGTGGCGCGGACATCGGCGTCGGGGTTGTCGATGCCATAGGTCATCGCGCGGCGCACCGTGGTGTTGGCCAGCTCCGCCACTTCCGGGTCGTCCACGCACAGCACCGCCAGGCCATAGAACGGCAGGCGATGCAGGAAATCGGCGAAGGCCTTCTTCACCCTGCCGAAGTCGCCGCCGTAGTTCTCCAGATGGTCGGCGTCGATGTTGGTCACCACTGCCATCACCGGCGACAACAGCAGGAACGAACCGTCGGACTCGTCGGCTTCGGCCACCAGGTACTGGCCGGCACCGAGCCGGGCATTGGCGCCCGCGGCGTTGAGCTGGCCGCCGATCACGAACGTCGGGTCGTAGCCCGCCTCGGCCAGCACGCTGGCAGTGAGGCTGGTGGTGGTGGTCTTGCCATGGGTGCCGGCGATGGCGATGCCACGGCGGAAGCGCATCAGCTCACCAAGCATCTCGGCGCGGGGGATCACCGCGGTGCGCGCATCGTGGGCGGCGATCAGTTCCACGTTATCCCGGGCGATCGCGCTGGAGGTCACCACCACGTCGGCACCCTGCACGTTCTCGGGCCGGTGACCCACGTGCACGGTGATGCCCAGTGACTCCAGGCGGCGCGTGGTGGCGCTGGCGGCGCGATCGGAACCGGACACGGTATAGCCCAGGTTGCGCAGCACTTCGGCGATGCCGCTCATACCGACGCCGCCGATGCCGATGAAGTGCACGGCGCGGAAGGACGACATGAAGTCGTCGGTGGCCCCGAGGCGGACGGGCGTCATGCCGCCACCTCCAGGCAGGCGCGGGCGATGGTCGCCGCCGCGTCGGGCTTGGCCAGGGAACGCGCGGCCTGGGCCATCGATACCATGCGATGGCGGTCGCCCAGCAATTCGCGCAGGCGCGTGGAGAGTGCAGCCGTGTCCATGCCGCGCTCAGGGACGAGTTCAGCGGCACCGGCGGCCACCAGGGTC
>NZ_DATHFX010000215.1:0-3483 GCF_035317885.1 Pinirhizobacter sp. | reverse complement strand
TGAAGACCGATGGCGATCTGCAACGCCGCATGCGCCTGATGCTCAAGCCGCTGGCGTTGGCACTGCTGGCGATCATCGGCGTGGTAAGCCTGTGGACGGTGCTAAGCCATCAGTACATCGCCGACCGCTGGTTTTCCGGCGCGCATTTCCTCTACTTCGCGCCCGTGCCGATCCTGGTGCTTGCATGCGTGGCCGGGATCATCCGCGGGGCGAACAGCGCGCACGAGTGGCGGCCGTTCCTGCTGACGCAAGCCATCATCTTCCTGGGCTACAGCGGCCTGTTGATCAGCATCTATCCGAACATCATCCCGCCGTCGCTCACCATCTGGGAGGCGTCCTCGCCGCACTCCAGCCAGGCATTCGCCCTGGTGGGCGTGTTGATCGTCCTGCCGATCATCCTTGCCTATACGGCGCTTTCGTACTGGGTGTTCCGCGGCAAGGTGCGGCACGGCGACGAGGGGTACCACTGATGGACAAACCTGCGACCAAACGGTTGGTGTGGAAGCGGCTGGGCTGGTTCGTGTTGCTGTACGCCGGCGGCGTGCTGGCGGTGGGCATCGTGGCGTTGATTTTCCGGGTGCTGGTGCTGAACGCGGTGCGCTAGAATTCGGGTTTGCGCCTTTGCAACGGAGCCTCAAGCCCATGAAATCCCGCGCCGCCGTGGCCTTCGAGGCCGGCAAACCACTATCCATCGAAGAGATCGACGTTGAGGGCCCCAAGGCCGGCGAAGTGCTGGTGCGCATCGTCGCCACGGGTGTCTGCCACACCGATGCCTTCACCCTGTCCGGCGCCGATCCGGAGGGTGCTTTCCCGGTAATCCTGGGCCACGAAGGCGGCGGCATCGTCGAGGAGATCGGCGAGGGCGTCACCAGCCTGAAAGTGGGCGACCACGTGATCCCGCTATACACGCCAGAGTGCGGCGAGTGCAAATTCTGCCTGTCGGGGAAAACCAACCTCTGCCAGAAGATCCGCGCCACGCAAGGCCGCGGCGTGATGCCCGACGGCAGCTCGCGCTTCTCGCTGGGCGGCAAGCCGCTGCTGCATTACATGGGCACCAGCACCTTCAGTGAATACACCGTGCTGCCGGAGATCTCGCTGGCAAAGATCAACAAGGATGCGCCGCTGGACAAGGTGTGCCTGCTCGGCTGCGGCGTTACCACCGGCATCGGTGCGGTACTGAACACCGCCAAGGTGGAACCGGGCGCGTCGGTGGCCATCTTTGGCATGGGCGGCATCGGGCTTTCGGTGGTGCAGGGTGCGGTGATGGCCAAGGCCGGGCGCATCGTGGTGGTGGACGTGAATCCCGAGAAGTTCGCGATGGCGCGTATGCTCGGCGCCACCGATTGCATCAACCCCAAGGACTATCCCGACACGCCCATCCAGCAGGTGATCGTCGACCTCACCGATGGCGGCGTGGATTATTCCTTCGAGTGCGTGGGTAACGTGAACCTGATGCGCGCGGCGCTGGAGTGCTGCCACAAGGGCTGGGGCGAGTCGGTGATCATCGGCGTTGCCGGCGCGGGGCAAGAGATCAGCACCCGCCCGTTCCAGCTGGTGACCGGACGCGTGTGGCGCGGTTCGGCCTTCGGCGGGGTGAAGGGCCGCTCGCAGCTACCGGGCTACGTCGACCGCTACATGGGCGGCGAGATCAAGATCGATCCGTTCGTGACGCACACCATGGGCCTGGAAGATATCAACCACGCCTTCGACCTGATGCATGAAGGCAAGAGCATCCGCTCGGTAATCATTTACTGAACGTTCCGGCAGGTATCGCACGCGACTCCTGCTTCGCCGCAATCGCTGCCTTGATCGCCGGGATCGCCGCCAGTGCGGCACGCTCGCCTTCCAGGATGGCCATGTTCTTCGCATCGAAATCGGTGGGTCCGATCTGGCCCACCTTCGGCCGGATCACCACGTCGGCGCGCGCGAGTTCCTGTTCGCCGAGCTTCTGGCCCATGATGGTGATCGACTGCCCGACCACGCCCATCATGCCTTCCGGCCGTGTACGGCTGGCCTTGGCCGAGATATCCACCGCTATCACGATGTCGGCGCCCAATTGCCGGGCGGCGTCCACTGGCACCGGGCTCACCACGCCACCATCGACGTAAGGCACACCGTTGATGTCGGTGGGCTGGAACACGCCCGGGATGGAACTGGACGCGCGCACCGCCTGGCCGGTGTTGCCGCTGACGAATACGGCGCGGTCGCCGGTCTGCAGGTTGGTCGCCACGGCCGCGAAGGGAAGGCTTAAGCCCTGGATCGGGCGCTTGTTGACCAGCGTGTTGACGTAGTCTTCCAGCAGTTCGCCCTTCACCAGGCCACCGCCAAAGAAGCCGACATCGCGGATCTTCGCTTCATCCAGCGAGAAGGCCTGTTCCTGCAAGGTGAAGGCATCCATGCCGCTGGCGTAGAGCGCCCCGACCACGCTGCCTGCGCTGGTGCCGGCCACGACATCCGGGTGGATGCCACTGGCTTCGAGCATCTTGATCACGCCAATGTGGGCAAAGCCCTTGGCCGCGCCACCGCCCAGTGCCAGGCCGATACGAATTTTCGCGGGTGTCGGCGGCGGAGCCACGGGCTTGACGTCGGCGTGTCCAAAGCAGCCGGCCAGCAGCAGGCTGGCCAGGAGGGGCAGGGTGCGCAGGGATTTCATCGAATGGGGAATCAGGTGCGGCTGTCGTCGGATTCGAGGTGGTAACGGGTGACCACCTCGATCTCGTCCTTCGAACCCAGGAATACCGGCACGCGCTGGTGAAGGCCCGTGGGCTGCAGGCCCATGATGCGTTCGCGTCCGGTGGTGGCGGCGCCTCCGGCCTGTTCCACGATGAAGGCCATGGGGTTGGCTTCGTACATCAGGCGCAGCTTGCCGCCCTGCTCGCGGATGCGGGCGTCCAGTGGATAGATGAACACGCCGCCGCGGGTAACGATGCGGTGCACGTCGGCCACCATCGAAGCCACCCACCGCATGTTGAAATCGCGTCCGCGCGGGCCGGTGGAGCCTGCCTGCAGTTCGCCGACATAACGCTGCATGGGGGCTTCCCAGTGCCGCTGGTTTGCCATGTTCACGGCGAACTCGGACGTTTGCGCGGGGATCGTCATGCCGCGGCGGCTGAGCACGAAGCTGCCGTGCTCGCGGTCGAGGGTGAATTCGTGCACGCCGTGGCCGAAGGTCAGTACCAGCAGCGTGCTGGGGCCGTACACCACGTAGCCGGCGGCCACCTGTTCGGTTCCCTTCTGCAGGAAATGCTCAGCAAGGACCTCGTCGATGTCGTCGGGGCAGCGGAGCACCGAGAAGATCGTACCCACCGATACATTGACGTCGATATTGGACGAACCATCCAGCGGATCGAACAACAGCAGGTGGTGGCCCTTGGGGTAGGCGTCGGGGATGGGCTGCGGATCGTCCATTTCCTCCGAGGCGCAGGCGGCCAGGTGGCCACCCCAGGCATTGGCTTCGAGCAGGATCTCGTTGGAAATCACGTC
>NZ_DATHFX010000214.1:0-5297 GCF_035317885.1 Pinirhizobacter sp. | reverse complement strand
CGCCATGTCGCCATAGCTGTGGCTCCCCATGATGTGCGCGTCGGCTTCGCGAAGCGCATCGAGGACCCACGCCCTGGAATCGGGGGCCGATGACCGAAACATCCAATCAAGCTCGCCGTTCGGGCCGGCGACAAAGCCGTCCAGGGATATCGACATTTTCATCACTAACTTTCTCATGACTTTCTCCGCAATCAGTAACTTCATTCACATCATTGACTGGGTGTTTCAGCGAGTAATGCCCTTGTGGCGTGACATGTTCTCAAAGCCCGCTTGTAGCCTTCGCGTGCGCTGGTGCGAGCCACGTAGGACTGCTCTACTTCGCCCAGCGTGACGCCTCCATTTCTTTGCGCCAGATTCAGGGCGTAGGTCACCGAAATGTCGGCTGCCGTGAATGTCTCGCCGGCAAGATAGGGCGAGCGCGCAAGCTGCCTCGTTACCAACGTCAGACGGCTTTCGAAAACTTCCAGCGCCTGGCCAGCGCTCCAGTTCTTCCGCTCGGACTCTGGCCCGAAAAGTCGGGCGCCCACGACGAAGTAGATGGAGGCGGCGAGACCGGCTTCACCCAGGTGAAGGAACTGCTGATAAGCGGGGAAGGCCCGATCGTGCGGGTCGATCGCCAGTGGCGTCGGCCCGTAGCGGGCCATCAGGTACTCCATGATCGCAATGGACTCCACCATCGTGACGTCGCCGTCCCGGATCGCTGGAATGAAACCCGCGGGATTGATGGCCAGGAACTCTGTGTCGTTCTCGACGCCGGCCAACAGGTCCACGGGCCTTAGCCGGTATGGGAGCCCCATCTCTTCCAGCAGCCAGACCACCCGGAATCCCCTTCCTTCGCCGAAGACGGTGATCTTCTCGACATCCTTCGATGCTGCGGCCCGGTTCAATGATTCACGTTGCGACATAAGCCCCTCTCCAGTTTGAGATTGGGATTTGGGTTCTATCCCAGCGTCGAACGGCGAATGGCTGGATCGACAGGGCAAAGCAAAAATATTCGTAGCCAACTAGCCCCGCACGGCCCGGCGCCGCGCTTCGCAGCCGACCGGGAGCGGGGGAAGGGGCCCTGTGCCCTTGAAAAGCCGCCCCTAAACGAGAATAATTCTCGTTATGCTTACTTTCGCCATCCTCCTGGCGGCCGCGGCCGCGGCCTTCTGGTACCTCGCCAGCACCCAGCAGCGCCTGCTTGCCCGGCGTGCGGGACGCGCTGCGCGCGTCGCCGCCTGGGTTCTTGCCGTGGCGGCGCTGGCGCTGGCGATCGCCTCCATCGACACCCTCCCCGGTATCTTCGGCGCGCTGTCGGCGCTGATGCTCGGCGCGATCACCCTTCCCTACGTGGCGTGGGGGCTCAAACCCGCCTCCGCCCGGGAGCGGCGGTCGTGATCGGCCGCAGCCTCGCCGGCGCCCTGCTGGGCCTGACCCTGGCCATCGCCCTCACTGGCCTTGCCGTGCTGTGCTGGCCCGGCGACAGCATCCGCGTGCTGGTGCCGGCGGTGGTGGTCTTCTTTCCTCTTTATATGGTGCTGATCCTGGCCGCCTTCCTGTATCGCACCGTCGCCCGCGCCTGGGGCTGGATGGCCTTGGCTAACCTGGTGGCTTTCGCGGCCTTGTGGATTGCCCAGCGCACGCTGCCGGGCCTGCCTTCGTGAGGGCAGAAACGCGCCGTCGGCTGACGGAGCTGCATACCTGGACCGGCCTGATCGCGGGCTTCGCGCTGTTCATCGCGTTCTACGCCGGTGCATTGAGCGTGTTCCACGACGAGATCGATACCTGGGCGGTGCCGCATCCACCGGCGGTGTCCACGGACCTGATCCAGCGCGGCGACGCGCTGATGGCGAAGATCGTGGATGAACATCCGGCCGCGCGCGCCCAGATCGGCATGACCTTGCCCGGCGACCATCCCTCGCATGAAGTGGCGGTGTACTGGTTCGACAAGGACTGGCATGTGCAGGGCCTGGACGATGCCAAGCCGCGTGGCGAGGGCGACGAGCACGAGGGACTGGCCGACTTCGTCTATTCGTTGCACTACACGCTGGGCATCCCGGAGCTGGGCATCTACCTGATGGGCCTGGTGTCCATCGTCTATGGCGTGGCGCTGCTGAGCGGTGTGCTGATCCACCTGCCGCACCTGATGCAGGATCTCTTCGCGCTGCGTCCGGGCCGGAACCTCAAGCGTCTGTGGCAGGACGCCCACAACGTGATCGGCATCCTGAGCTTGCCCTTCCATGTGATCTTCGCCATCACCGGTGCGTTGATCTGCCTGATGACCATCGCCATGGTGGCCTTCAACGTGATGGCTTTCGACGGCAAGCTCGTGCCGCTGGAAGATTCGCTCACCGGCGCCAGCCCGATGATCACCGCCAGCAAGGTCCAGGCGCCCATGCTGCTGCCGCACGTGGCCGCGGAGAAGGCGCGCGCCGTGGCTCTTGCCTCGGGTGCGGAAGGTTTCGACCCCGATTACATGCGCTACCTGCAGTACGGCGACCGCAACGCCGCGGTGGAAGTGCGCGGCCGCTCAGGGAAAACGCTGGGCGAATACGGAAGCGTGGCCCTGAGCGCGGTGGATGGACGCGTGCTGGGGGTGCAGGTGACCGGCGCACGCGACGCCAACCATGCGACCTATGCGGCGATCTTCGGCCTGCATTTCGGCACCTTCGGCGGCACCGCCGTGAAATGGCTGTACTTCCTGCTGGGGCTGGCCGGGGCGTTCCTGTTCTACTCGGGCAACCTTCTGTATATCGAATCGCGGCGCAAGCGCCGGTCAGCCGACCAGCCGCTGAAGGTCCGCGCGATGGCGACGGCCACGGTGGGGCTGTGCCTGGGTTCGTGCGCGGCCATCGCGGTGACGTTCTGCGCCAACCTGGTGGCCGCGGCCTCAAGGGCCGACGCCACGATGATCGTCAAGCCGGTGTTCTTCGTCGCCTTGCTCCTGGCGTTCGGCTGGACGCTGTGGCGACGGCCCGCCCGTGCGGCGGTGGATCTGATGTGGCTGACGGCGGCCTTGAGCCTGGGCGTGGCCATCGCCGATATCGCCTTGCATGGCTTGCGCGTCGAAGGCGGCGGGGCGGCCCTGGCGGTGAACATCACCTGCATCGGCATGGCCGTGGGTTTCGCAAGCCTCGCCCGGGCCACCTCACGACGTGCGCGAAGCGGCGATACGAACAGTGTTTGGGCCGTCGCCAGCTAACTTTTTGCGGTGCAGTGCAGCACGCCTTTCACACCCCCTGTACATGAAGTAAATCATAAGGTTATCCCCGAACCGGCGGGTTCGGGCAGACCTACGTAAGCGTTTACGTGGCAACGCACCAACCGCCATTTTGCGCTGGCTTTACAAACCCCTATGAAAACGTTTACGTTCCGCGCCACAGCACCCGGATAGGGTCGACTCGGGGTTTCGAACGCGTGAGTGTGACGATCAAAGATGTCGCCCGCATGGCCAACGTGTCCGTGGCCTCGGTGTCGCGCGCGTTGAACGGCCATGGCGGCGTCACCGCCGAAACCCAGCAGCGCATCCGTGAAGTGGCCGCGCGCCTGCGTTATGTGCCGCATAGCGCCGCCCGCAGCCTGATCACCCGCCGCACCCACACCATCGGTGCGTTGTTGCCGGATTTGCATGGCGCCTTCTTCTCCGAACTGATCCGCGGCATCGACCTGGCCGCGCGCGCCCGGGGCCTGCACCTGTTGGTCTCCAGCTCCCACGGCGACGCCGAGGAAGCGGCCACCGCGCTGCGCGCGATGCAGGGAAGGGTGGACGGCCTGCTGGTGATGTCACCGCACGCCGATGAAGCCTTCATCGAACAGAACATGCCCACGCCCACGCCGGCGGTGCTGATCAACACCCACGTGCCCGGGCACCGGCATGCGGTGGTGGACATCGACGACCGTGGCGGCGCCCGCGCGATGGTGCAGCACCTGGTGGACCACGGCCGCCGCCGCATTGTTTTCATTGCCGGCCCCGAGGCCAACAACGACGTGCGCGAGCGTGAGAACGGTTACCGGGAGGCGCTGGAGGCCAATGGCCTGGGCGCCAGCCAGCTGATCATCAACGGCGACTTCAGCGAAGAATCTGGTTTCCGCGCAGCGCAGGCGGTGCTGGCCATGAATCCCCGTCCGGACGCCATCTTCGCGGCCAATGACATGATGGCCATCGGTTGCCTTTCCGCCCTGGCCGAGGCCGGTGTCAACGTCCCCGGCGACATCGCCGTGGGCGGCTTCGACGATATCCCGATGGCGCGCTATGTGTCGCCGCCGCTCTCCACGGTGCGCGTGCGCATCGCCGAGCTCGGCGAGACGGCCATGGAGCGCCTGGCGCAGATGATCGAATCGGGTGAAGACATGGTGGTGCCGCCGCGACACATGGCACGCACCGAGCTCGTGGTCCGCGCCTCTTGCGGTGGTTCGGCGCCGTCGCGACGACGGCACGCACCCCCCACCGACGCCTGACCTGGCGTTGCACCTGAGCAAGGGCAACGCCGCAAGTTGAAATTCAGCAAGACAGGAAATAAGGGACCGGAAGCACCGACAGGACCGACGTACCACTGACCCGCGGCATGGGGAGGGCACCGAGGCATGAGGCAGCACGACACAACAACAAACAGGCGTTCGCCGTCGGTGACGACGGGACTGGCGCCGATGCCTGATACCCGCCCGACCTGGGCCAGACAACAAGACATTCAAAGCATCGCCATTTTGGGAGGGGAGCCATGAGCACCGCAGTGAAGTTCCGCAAAAAAATCCTGGCCAGCGTGATCGCTGCGTCCGTGACCGCGATCGCCATCGCGCCCACCGTCGGCTTCGCGCAGACGGCTACTGCCAACCTGCGCGGCAAGGCCGCGCCGGGCACGACCGTGACGGTGAAGAACCCGGACACGGGCCTGACGCGCAGGGCAACGGTAGGCGCGGATGGTTCCTACACCATCATCGGTCTGCCGCCGGCCACCTATACCGTGGACGCAGGCCCCGGCACCGAGAAGCAGGTGACGCTGACGGTGGCGTCCACCGCCACGTTGAACCTCACTGCCGAAGCCGCAGCGGCTCCCGGCGCTGTCAATGCCACCAGCTTGCAGGGCGTGACCGTTTCGGCCAGCACGCTCAACGAGGTCAAGACCCCGGAAGTGGGCCAGACCATTTCGTTGCACCAGATCCAGACCATCCCGCAGGTGTCGCGCAACTTCCTGGAGTTCGCCGATACCGTGCCCGGCATGGCGTTCACGACCGACGACCAAGGCGTGACCACGCTGCGCGGCGGCGCCACCAACGGTGCCTCGGGCAACCTGTACATCGACGGTGTCGGCCAGAAG
>NZ_DATHFX010000213.1:0-28746 GCF_035317885.1 Pinirhizobacter sp. | reverse complement strand
AGGCACACACCACGTTCGACCTGGCCACCGTGCCTGGCATGGGCAACGCGGAACTGCGCGAGGTTCGCGACCTCTGGTCGCACGAGGCGGTTGCCACCACGGCAGGTTCCGTCGCCGTCAATGTCCCGAGGCACGGCGTGTACCTGCTTCGCGTCGCTCCGCGAAGCGCGGCTCAGCGTCCCCGCTCGGGATAGGCATCCATCGCATCGACGAAGTTGTGCACGACGTCGGTGTGGGCATCTTCCTGCCAGCCGCCGATGGCCTGGTTCTTCGGCAGGTCCATCGGGCGGCCATGGTCGTCGATGGCGTATTCGGTGAAAGTCAGCGCGTCGCGGGCCTCGGCAGCCAGCGATGGCGAATGGGTCGCCTTCGCGTACATCGCCAACACCGCGCCATAGGTCGAGTTGATACCGCCCCAGGCGTCGTGGTCCTCGTCCTGCTCATGGCATACGCGCACGCCGCCCTCGACATGCGTGAATTCACGGCGCACGAACGCCACGAGGGTTCCGGCATCGGCCAGCCAGTCGGGGTCGAGCGCATTCTTCTTTTCCAGCAGGTAGCGCGCCAGGTTCAAGGGGCCCCACGCCGTCCGGTTGGCGGGGTTGTCGTGGTCCTCGAAGAATTGAGCGAAGGCCATGCCGTCGCCCCGTGCGTCAGGTATCTGGACAGACTTGATCCACCGCCACAGCGCGTCGCGCGGCGCCTTGAATTCGCCGTGGCCACGCTCGATGAGGCCATCGTAGAGGCGGAGCGGGTAGACCATGTCGCCCGACATGTCGCCGCGGGCAACGCCCGTACGGTGATCGGCGCGGAACGGCCAGGGCGAATGCATGGCATCGCCCGGTTGCTGGTTGGCGGCAAGGACCCCGGCGATGTGCAGGGCGCCATCGGTGTACCGCGCATTGCCCGTGGCGTCACCAAGCAGCATCAGCGCGTAACCGGCGATGGCGCCCTTGTCTGGCTGGATCTCATACAGGTGGTCCGATTGCGCTCCGCTGTCGGCAGGTTGCGGGAACTGGCCACGATGGCCGGTGGAATGTGGGAACTTCGGATACTTCCCTTCATCCGGTGTGAGGTCCTGGTCGAGGATGTAGTCGCCCATCGAACGTGCGGTCGACAGTAGGCCAGCGTCACGGTTACCGCGGAACCGGCGCCATTTCAGGTACGAGATGATACCCATGCCGTCCTGGGTCGCCGGGATGGTGTCCTGTCGTGCGGCGATGGGATGCCAGTGGCCATCCAGGAAGGTGGTGGTGACGAACACCGGATAGCCGTGTTCCCGGGGCGCCGTGGCGTAGAAGCGCATCTCCAGGTCCAATGCCCGGCTCCATGGCGTCCAAGGCAGCAGATGCCCCGTGGCGTCGTACTTGGCTACATGCGCACCGAGTGTCACGGAGGGCGCGGGCGAGGCACCGACTGGATGGGCCGCCGCCATCGCCGCCGCCGCGATCGGCAGCAAGGCTCGTGGGAACCACGCCATCCACGCGGCACCCCTCATCATCCGGCGGCCTCGACCGCGCGCGGCATCACTCGCTTCGCCGTGATGGTGCTGCCGATCGAGGCCATGACGATGCAGCCGATGGCCAGCCATTGCATGCCATGCAGCAGCTCTCCCAGCAGGAACATTCCCAGCAGGGAGGCCACCGCGGGTTCCAGGCTGACCAGGATGCCGAAGGTCTCGCTCGGCAGGCGCTTCAACGCCATCATTTCCAGCGACATCGGGATGGCGCTGGAAACGACGGCCACGCCAAGACCCGCGGCGAGGATCTTCCAGTCCAGCAAGGCGGCACCGGCGTGCGCCACGCCGAAGGGCACCACCACGAGGCTGGCCGCTACCAGTCCCAGCGATACCGAGTGCCCGGCGTGCAGGTGACCGGCCTGCTTGCCGAAAAGGATGTAAAGCGCCCAGCACACGGCCGCACCGATGGCGAACATCACGCCGGTGCTATCCAGGGTTGCGTCGTGGGCCAGCGGCAGCAGCATGGCAAGGCCAGTGATGGCCAGGGCCAGCCAGAGGAAATCGATCGGGCGACGCGATGCGTACATCGCCACGGCCAGGGGTCCGCTGAACTCGATCGCCACCGCGATGCCGAACGGTATCGTTCGCAATGCCATGTAGAACAGCAGGTTCATCACGCCCAGCGTGAGGCCGTAGCGGACCACGGCGCCTGCATCGCGCCGGCTGAGGGGCCAGCGCCAGGGGCGCCAGAACAGCAGCAGCACGAGGGCCGAGAAGCCCACGCGCAGGGCCGAGGTACCCTCGGCACCGACCAGCGGGAACAGCTTCTTGGCGAACGAGGTGCCGATGCACAGCGAGGTGATCGAGCCGAGCACGGCGGCGGCGGGAAGGAAGGGGTGGGAGCGGGACTGGGTCATCGATCGCACTTTAACCATTACTACCCTTTGCGACATCACTTCTTGCAAGGCCTGCTGACAGCGAGCGTCAGCAGACTTTCGGGGCATGGGTCATCCAGGCTGCTTCCGGTGCGGCTTTGCCGGCGAAAGCGTATAACGCTATACCCACGTATCCAGCAGAAGGGAGTATCCATGTATAGCTTTCGATCGATGTTCGCTTCGGCCTGCCTCCTGGCGATGTCCATCTCGCCAGTGTTTGCGGCAGATGGCGTAGAGCAGGTCACCCTCAAGGCGGCCGACGGCGTGGTTGTCCACGGTGTGTACTACCAGGCATCTCACCCCAAGGCATTGATCCTTCTCTTCCATCAGGCCGGTTCAAGCAAGGGTGAGTACGCCGCCATCGCGCCACGGCTGGTGTCGGCCGGCTACAGTGCGATGGCGATCGACCAGCGGTCCGGCGGAGAGCTCTTCGGTACCAATGAAACGGTGGCCGGCCTCCCCAAATCCGCCGGGTACCTGGAAGCCAAGCCCGATCTCGAAGCGGCGCTGGCGTGGGGTGAGGCACAGAAGCTTCCCATCGCCATCTGGGGCAGCAGTTATTCCTCGTCGCTGGTATTCGTCGTGGCCAGCGAACATCCCGGCCAGGTGAAGGCCGTGCTGGCGTTCTCGCCGGGGGAGTATTTCGACGACAAGACGATGATCGGCGAGGCAGCAAAAAAGGTCACCGTGCCGGTGTTCGTGACCTCGGCGAACTCGCTCGACGAAATCAACGCCGCACGCGGGATCCTTGCCGCGTCGCCATCGACGATGAAGGTGCAGTACATCCCGAAATCGGGCGGTGTGCATGGTTCGTCCACGCTACTTCCTGGCCGTAACCAGGCCGGCGCCGAAGCCAACTGGAGCGCCGTGCTGCAATTCCTTGGGAAGGTATTCTGACAAGGTTATCGGAAGCAGCTTCGCGCATGGTCAGCGGGTGCTGACATTCGATAACAGCCTATGCGTTCATCGGTTCTGGTCGTGTAGTGGTGTCATGGCATTTGCTGCATTGGGCAGCGAATGCCATGAAGGATCCATGCATGTCTTCCCGAATCATTACCCGGCGCGAATTGTTGCGTTATTCAGTCGCCGCCGGCGGTTCACTCATCGCCGGCGTTGCCGCCGCGGCTTCGCCGACCGTCGAACAGGTGATGGGGCCGTTCTATCCGGTCGCGCGCCCGTATGACGAAGATGCCGACTTGACCTTCGTGCGTGGTCGCCGTGGACGCGCAGCCGGCCAGGTGATCAATCTTTCAGGCCGTGTCCTGGATGCAAAGGGCAAGCCTGTGCGTGGGGCCGTCGTGGAAATCTGGCAGGCCAATACACACGGCCGCTACGACCACAAAAGCGATACCAATACCAGCGTCCCTACCGATCCCGCTTTCCAGGGTTACAGCCAGGTCCGGACCGACGTGCTGGGGCGTTTTGCCTTCAAGACCATCAAGCCTGGAGCTTATCCCGCGGCGCCGACGTGGACGCGCACGCCGCACATCCACTTCGATGTTCGCGGCAAGGTCGATCGCCTGGTTACACAGCTGTATTTCGCCGATGAACCGCTCAATGAAACGGACCTGATCTACCAGGCATTGACCGTCGAGGAACAGGCAGGCTGCACCGTGGAGCTCACGTCTTCGTTCAAGGACGCTTCCTCGCTTGATGCGGCGTTCGATATCGTGTTGGCGACCGGTTAGGCAAGACCCGGCACGCGCGCCGGCGCCCCTGAAATCCCCCGCGCGTGGCGCGCGGGGGCACGCCATCAGCCAGCTTTCTTCTTCGCCAGTCGCAACCAGGTATCGACCACCGTATCGGGGTTCAGCGACACGCTCTCGATGCCCTGGTCCATCAGCCATTCGGCAAGATCCGGGTGGTCGGACGGGCCCTGGCCGCAGATGCCGATGTACTTGCCCTTGGCCTTCGCCGTGGAGATCGCCATGGCCAGCAGTTTCTTCACCGCCGGGTCGCGTTCGTCGAAGAGGTTGGCCACGATGCTCGAGTCGCGGTCCAGGCCCAGGGTGAGCTGGGTCAGGTCGTTCGAGCCGATCGAGAAGCCGTCGAAGATGTCGAGGAATTCGTCGGCCAACAGCGCGTTGGACGGCACCTCGCACATCATGATCACCTTCAGCCCGTGCTCGCCCTGCACCAGGCCGTTCTTGCGCAGCACCTCGATCACCTTGCGGCCTTCGTCCAGCGTGCGCACGAAGGGAATCATCACCCAGACATTGTCCATGCCCATCGTTTCGCGCACGTATTTGACGGCCTGGCATTCCAGCGCGAAGGACGCTGCGAAGCCCTCGTCGACATAACGGCTGGCGCCGCGGTAGCCGATCATGGGGTTCTCTTCATGCGGCTCGTAGCGCGCGCCACCGAGGAGGCCTGCGTACTCGTTGGATTTGAAATCCGACAACCGCGTGATCACGGGCTTGGGATACACCGAGGCCGCGATGGTTGAAATGCCTTCGGCGAGGCGGTCGACGTAGAAGCTGACCGGATCCTTGTACCCGGCGATGCGCTCGTCGATCTTTGCCTTGATGTCCTTGTCCTGCTTTGCATATTCCAGCAGGGCCTTCGGATGCACGCCGATGTGGCTGGCGATGATCATCTCAAGGCGCGCCAGCCCGATGCCGGCGTTCGGCAGCATGCCGAAGTCGAAGGCACGCTCGGGGTTGGCCACGTTCATCATGATCTTCAGCGGGGCCTCGGGCATGGCGCCGAGGTCGGCGGTGATCTTCTCGAACTTCAGGATGCCCTCGTAGATGCTGCCGGTGTCGCCTTCGGCGCAGGACACGGTAACCTCCGCGCCGTCGGGAATGGATTCCAGCGCGTTGCCGCAACCCACCACCGCCGGTACGCCCAGTTCGCGGGCAATGATGGCCGCGTGGCAGGTACGGCCGCCGCGGTTGGTGACGATCGCCGCAGCGCGCTTCATCACCGGCTCCCAGTCGGGGTCGGTCATGTCGGCCACCAGCACGTCGCCAGCCTGCACCTTGTTCATGTCGGCCAGGGAACGGATCACGCGCGCCTTGCCGGCGCCGATCTTCTGGCCGATGGCGCGGCCCTCCACCAGCACCTTGCCGCGCTCACCCAGCTGGAAACGTTCGAGCGTGGTGGCGGTGGAGCGGGACTTCACCGTCTCCGGACGCGCCTGCACGATATACAGCTTGCCGGTGTTGCCGTCCTTCGCCCACTCGATGTCCATCGGGCGCTGGTAGTGCTTCTCGATGGTGAGCGCCTGGCGCGAGAGTTCCTGCAATTCGTCGTCGTTAATGCAGAAGCGGTTGCGATCGGCGGCCGGGGTTTCCTCGATGCGCACGCGCTCGCCGGGCTTGTCGGAATACACCATGCGCTGCTGCTTGGCACCGAGGTTCCGGCGCAGCACCGCGGGTTTGCCCTGGTTGAGCGTGGGCTTGAACACGTAGAACTCGTCGGGGTTCACCGCACCCTGCACGACCATCTCGCCCAGGCCGTAGCTGCCGGTGACGAACACCACGTCGCGGAAACCCGATTCGGTGTCGAGGGTGAACAGCACGCCGGAGGCGCCTACATCCGAGCGCACCATCAGCTGCACGCCGGCGGACAGGAAGACGTCCTCGTGCTTGAAGCCCTGGTGCACGCGATAGGCGATGGCGCGGTCGTTGTACAGCGAGGCGAAGACTTCCTTCACCTTGTGCAGCACGTCGTCGATGCCGACCACATTCAGGAAGGTTTCCTGCTGGCCGGCGAAGGAGGCGTCCGGAAGGTCTTCGGCGGTAGCCGACGAACGCACGGCCACCGCGATATCGGCGGCACCGGCATCCTTGCAAAGCTTGATGTAGGCGTCGCGGATGGCCTGCTCGAGCTCGGCGGGCAGGGCGGTATCGACGATCCAGCCGCGGATTTCCTTGCCGCCCTTGACCAGCTCATCGACGTTGTCGACGTCCAGGTGTTCCAGGCGGTCCTGGATGCGGCGGGCCAAGCCGCTTTTTTCCAGGTAAGCCTGGAAAGCGTCCGCGGTGGTCGCGAAGCCGCCGGGCACCGAAACCCCCAGCTTCGACAGGTTGCCGATCATTTCCCCAAGGGAGGCATTCTTTCCGCCCACCTTGCCAAGGTCGCTCATGCGCAGGGCATCGAGCCAAAGCACCAGATCGCTCAATGGAACATCCTCGAGTTTTGGAAACGGTGGGACGCGAAGGCGCCGCAGGTTAGCTCGCTATTGTGGGTGGCCGTGGGCCCATGAGACAAGGATGCGCCGAAGGCACCGTTCACGTAAACGCTTACGTCCGGGTTTGCGGGGTGTCGCAGCATGCCGGTGGCTGCGCTATCGTGCAGCCAAAGCCGCCCGAAGGACGCCAAGCACCGCCATGCGCCGAACTGTCTTCTTCATTTCCGATTCCACCGGCATTACCGCCGAAACCATCGGGAACAGCATCCTGGCCCAGTTCGAAGGGGTGCACTTCGACACCCATCGATTGCCGTTCGTCGACGATGCGGGCAAGGCGGAAGCGGCGGCGCTGCGCATCAAGACCAAATATGCCCAGGAAGGGCAGCGGCCGATCGTGGTCAATACCATGGCCGACCGGCGGCTTTGCGACATCGTGGCCGAAAGCGGAGCACTGATGATGGACGTGTTCGCGCCCTTCATGGAGCCGCTGGAGGACGAACTGGGCGCCAAGCGATCGGGCGCGGTGAACCGCTCGCACGGCCTGGTGGATTTCGACCGTTACGAAGCGCGCATCAATGCCACCAACTATGCCCTGGCCCACGACGACGGGCTTGACGTCAACTACAACGAATCGGACGTGGTGCTGGTGGGCGTGTCCCGTTCGGGCAAAACCCCCACCTGCCTGTACATGGCCTTGCATTACGGCGTGTGCGCCGCCAATTATCCCCTTACCGACGACGACCTGGACAAGCTGGAACTGCCCTCGCGGCTGAAGCCGTACCGCAGCCGCCTGTTCGGCCTCAACATCGACCCGATGCGCCTGGCGCAGATCCGCGAGCAGCGCCGCCCGGGAAGCAAATACGCGACACTCAAGCAGTGCCAATGGGAACTGGCCCAGGCCGACAAACTGATGCGCCGGGAAAACATCCCGGTGCTCAACACCACGCATACCTCGATCGAGGAGATCTCCAGCAAGATCTTCGAACACCTGGGTATCGAACGACACATGTACTAGGAGAACTTAGGCTTTCCATGAGCGCCGTCCTCGACCGCCCCGAATCCCTCCTGCCAGGTCGCTTCGAGTACCTGATGGGCCTGTATGCCGAGAATTATCATCGGCTGGTGCGACTGTTCGCCCCGCACAAGCTGGCGGCGGGGGAATACGTGTCGAGCGTGGACGATGGCCTGGACGTGCGCTTGAAAATCCAGGAAAAACACCCTTACACGGTTGAGCTGGAACTCACCTACGCTTTCGTCGACGCCGAAACGGGCCAGCCGTCGCCGTCGGCCCAATTGCGCATGTATACCGATGCCCATGTCGCCGAGGCGCTGCATTGCCACCCAGGCCGTCGCCTCTGGCAGGTGTTGGGTCCGTTTCCGCCGGCCCACACGGTTTTGCAGCACCGGCTGACGATGAACGGGTTCCTTACCCGCTGGCTGGAATATCTGGCCGAGCAGGGCCATTCCATCGGTACCCTGGAGCGGGTTGCCGATGAGGACGCCGAGGCCTGAAGGCCGCCGTCCACGAAGTTCGCGATAGCGATCAAGTACTTAACGCGGGCAATAAAAAACCCGCCGAGGGCGGGTCCTTTAGTACAACAAGTGGCGGAGCGGACGGGACTCGAACCCGCGACCTCCGGCGTGACAGGCCAGCATTCTAACCGACTGAACTACCGCTCCGCATTGTGTTGCCTTACTTCCAGCGAACGTCCAACTTGTATCCACTTCCGGTGGCCTGGAAAGTGGCGTCCCCACGGGGATTCGAACCCCGGTCGCAACCGTGAAAGGGTTGTGTCCTAGGCCTCTAGACGATGGGGACGTATAGAGTTGGTGGAGCCAGGCGGGATCGAACCGCCGACCTCCTGCATGCCATGCAGGCGCTCTCCCAGCTGAGCTATGGCCCCGCCGCTGGAAGCCGCAAAGAATAGGGCCGGGTCCCGATTCCGTCAAGCTTTTGTAAACAAAATTTTCCCACCGGTTAGGCTGTGCCCATGCACGCCCTTCAATTCATCCAGGATCTCGCCACGGTGATGCTGGTCGCCGGGCTCACCACGGTGATCTTCCAGCGCCTGCGACAGCCCGTGGTGCTCGGTTACATCATCGCCGGCGTGGTGATCGGGCCGTACACGCTGCCAGTGATCTTCATCCACGACGAGAACACCATCCGCACCCTCGCCGAGCTCGGCATGATCCTGCTGATGTTTGCCCTGGGCCTGGAATTCAGCCTGCGGAAGTTGCGCAAGGTGGGGGCTACGGCACTGATTGCAGCGGCGGCGGAAATCGCGCTGATGGTGTGGCTGGGCTACGAGATCGGCCGGCTGTTCGGCTGGCGGGCGATGGACTCGTTGTTCCTGGGCGCCATGCTGTCCATTTCTTCCACCACCATCATCATGAAGGCGCTGGAAGAGCAGAACTTCAAGCGCGAGCGATTCGCCCAGTTGATGTTCGGCATCCTCATCATCGAGGACGTGCTGGCCGTGGTGCTGATGGCGATTCTTTCAGGCATTGCCAACACCGGGGACCTGGAGCCCGGCCAGGCATTCGGCGCGATCGGCAAGCTCACCCTGTTCCTGGTGGTGTCGCTGGTGGTGGGCCTGCTGCTGGTGCCGCGGGTGGTGGATTACATCGCACGGGTGAGCCGTAACGACGTCTTGCTGGTGGCGGTGCTGGGCATCTGTTTCGGTTTTTGCCTGCTGGCCAGCGAAATGGGTTACAGCGTGGCCCTGGGAGCCTTCATGGTGGGCGCCCTGGTGGCCGAATCGCGCAGCGTGGCTCGCATCGAGCGCATCGTGATGCCGGTGCGCGACATGTTCAGCGCATTGTTCTTCGTCGCCATCGGCATGTTGATCGACCCCGCGCTGTTGCTGAAATACGCCTTGCCCATCGGCGTGTTGACGGTGGTAGTGGTGCTTGGGAAGGTGATCACCTGCAGTTTCGGCGCCTTTGTCGGCGGCAATGGCGGGCGCACGTCGCTGCGCGTGGGCATGGGCCTTGCGCAGATCGGCGAATTTTCGTTCGTGATCGCCTCGCTCGGGCTTACCCTCAAGGTGACCAGCGATTTCCTCTATCCCGTGGCCGTGGCGGTATCGGCGCTCACCACGTTCCTTACCCCTTACCTGATCCGCGTGGCCGAGCCGCTGGCCGGCGTGCTGGCGCGGACTGCCCCGCGCCGGGTGATGACGGTGATGTCCACCTATACCGGTTGGGTCAATGCCGTGGGGTCGCCCGGCGGACAACGCGCCATGGTGATGAAGATGGTGCGCCGGCTCGTCTGGCACGTGGTGATCAATACCTTGCTGGTCGTGTCGGTATTCATCGCCATGGCTTTCTTCTACCGGCGCGGCTTCCTGGGTGAATGGCTGGCCGATCCCGACACGCGCCGCAGCGTGATGTGGTCGCTGGCGGCGCTGGTGTCATTGCCGATGATCGTGGCCGCCTACCGCAAGGCCGAAGCCCTGGGCATGTTGTTGGCCGAGCTTGGTGTGCCGCAGCATGTGGGCGGCTCGCGCAACGTGGCCGTGCGCGCCACGCTGGCCCGCCTGGTGCCGTTGGCCGTCATGCTGGCGCAGGGTGTGCTGGTGGCGGTTTTGGCGTCCACCATCCTTCCTCCGCGCGAGGTCGCCCTGGTGATCGTGGTGATCGTGGCCCTGCTTACCTGGCTTTTTTGGCGATTGCTCGTTCAGGTTCACGCACGCTTGCAGGCTGCGATCCGGGACACCCTGGAGAAGCCTCCGCCGCCGACGGACGATCACTGAACCGGGAAAAAGTCCTTGGGCTACCAGCCTCTACAGGATACTTTTGCGGTAGATGCGGCGAAGAAGGCGTTTTCCTGCGGGTTTAATGCCCCGGGGTACTGAACCTTTCCGTGCATGCGGTGTCCATCGTGCGCGCCGTTGCCAAGGCCGTCCAAGCCCCGCACAATGGCGTTTCTGTCTCCATAGGGGAGGCACCACCGGCCCGTGCCGGCTTTCCACGTTATGAGGGAGTTCTCGATGAAGCACTTTTTGCGCCCCACGATGACGGCCGCCGCGCTGGCTGTTGCGCTTGGCATGACCGCGGGCGCACATGCCCAGGCTGCCAAGGGCAAGGCCGCCGCTCCTGCCGCGGCCCCGGCTGCCGTGGACAAGACCAAGGCCAGCTATGTCGTAGGTTGGGACATGGCCAGCCAGTTGCCGCCGCTGGTCCGTAATGAAATCGATCCGGCCACCGTTGCGCGTGCCGTGCAGTCCGCGCTCTCCGGCCAGAAGCCGACCATGACCGAAGCTGAGGCCAAGACGGTCCGCGACGCGTTCGTGGCCAACCTCAAGGCCAAGGCCGAGGTCGAGTACAACCAGGTCGCCTCCAAGAACAAGAGCGAAGGCGATGCCTTCCTTGCCAAGAACAAGAGCGCCGCTGGCGTGAAGGTCACGGCGTCGGGCCTGCAGTACCAGGTGGTCAAGGCTGGCACGGGCGCCCGTCCGGGTCCGAACGACACGGTCTCGATCAACTACACCGGTACCTTCGTCAACGGCGAGAAGTTCGATTCCTCGGCCGATCACAAGGAACCGGGCGCGACCCAGATCCCGCTTGCCGCGGTGATCCCGGGCTTCCGCGAGGGCCTGCAGCTGATGCAGGTGGGTGGCCAGTACAAGCTGTTCATCCCGTCCACCATCGCCTATGGCGCGCAGCCGGAAAACGGCTTCCCGCCGAACGCCACGATCATCTTCGACGTCGAACTGGTCAAGACCGGCCCGACGCCGGCCGGTGGCCCGGGCGCCCCGGGCGCCCCGGGTGGCGCTGGCAAGCCGGCGGGTGGCGGCTGATAACACGCCCTTTTTAGGGAAAGCGATGCGTGACGGGGCGCGGATTATTCCGCGCCCCGTTTCTTTTACAATCGACCATTCCCCACCAGCGGTCTGCTCCCACGATGAAAGTCACTATCTTCGGTACTGGTTACGTCGGTCTTGTCACGGGCACCTGTCTTGCGGAAATGGGCAATGACGTCGTCTGCGTCGACGTGGACAAAGCCAAGATCGAAGGCCTGAAGAACGGCCGCATCCCGATCTACGAGCCGGGCCTGGAACCCATGGTATTGCGCAACCATGCCGGCGGCCGCCTGGATTTCACCACCGATGCCGTCAGCGCCGTGGCGCACGGCGAACTCATCTTCATCGCCGTAGGGACACCGCCGGACGAAGACGGCAGCGCCGACCTTCGCTACGTGTTGGCCGTGGCCCGGACCATCGGCGAGAACCTGGGCCGTTACGCGGTAGTGGTGGATAAATCCACGGTGCCGGTAGGCACGGCCGACCGCGTGCGCGAAGCCATCGCCTCTTCGCTCGCCGCGCGCGGCGCCTCGGTCGATTTCGACGTCGTTTCCAACCCGGAATTCCTCAAGGAGGGCGATGCGGTCGAAGACTGCATGAAGCCCGACCGCATCGTCATCGGCAGTTCCAGCGAGCGTGCCATCAATGCCTTGCGCAAGCTGTACAAGCCGTTCAACCGCAACCACGACCGCCTGGTGGTGATGGACGCGCGTTCTGCCGAACTCACCAAATATGCAGCCAACGCCATGCTGGCCACGAAGATCAGCTTCATGAACGAGCTGGCGAATGTGGCCGAGCGCGTGGGCGCCGACATCGAGCGCGTGCGCGAGGGCATCGGTTCGGATCCGCGCATCGGCTACCACTTCATCTATCCGGGCACCGGCTACGGCGGTTCGTGCTTTCCCAAGGACGTCCAGGCGCTCGAGCGCACGGCGAAGGAACACGGTTACACCGCTGAGCTCCTCGGCGCGGTGGAAAGCGTCAACGCACGGCAGAAGTCGCGCCTGTTCGAACTGATGCACCAGCATTTCGACGGCAAACTCGCCGGCCGCACCATCGGCGTATGGGGCCTGGCGTTCAAGCCCAACACCGATGACATGCGCGAAGCGCCCAGCCGCACGCTGATCGAGGCCTTGTGGAAGGCGGGCGCGAAAGTGCGCGCGTACGACCCGGAGGCGCGCGGGGAGACCGCGCGCATTTACGGCGAGCGCGACGACCTGGTGCTGTGCAACAGCATGTACGATGCGTTGCAGGGCGCCGATGCGCTGGCCATCGTCACCGAATGGAAGGCCTTCCGCGCGCCGGACTTCAACCGCATGCGTGATGCATTGTCGGCGCAAGTGGTGTTCGATGGCCGCAACCTGTATGAGCCGACCGCCGTTGAAGACGCCGGACTTGCCTACTACGGCATCGGTCGCGGACGTAGCCTGCGGGCCTCGCCATGAGTCACGAGCCGCGCCTGGACGAGCTGGAAGTACGCCTGTCGTTCGTCGACGAGGCAGTGCAGGGCCTGGCCAGCGCGGACATCGAGCAATCCCAGCGCCTGGCCGCCCTCGAGCGTGCCGTGCGCGAACTTCGCGCGGAACTGGCCTCCGTGCGGTCGTCGGTACCCTCCGACCCGCACGGCGAGCCGCCGCCCCCGCACTATTAAACCGAGTGTTCCATGGCTGAATCACTGCGCGACCAGCTGCTCAAGAGCGGCATTGTCAAACAGGTCCACGAGGAAAAACGCCAGCAGCAGGCGCAGGCGCCGCGCAAGCCGCGGCCCGTAGGCGCAACCGCTGGCAAGGGCCGGCCGGATCAACGTGGCAACGCCAAGGGCAACCCAGGCAACCGTGGACAGGCCAACCGGCCGCAGGGCGCGCGCCCGCCGTCTTCGAGCGACGTGGACCTGGCCAAGGCCTACGCCATCCGCGCCCAGGCGGAGGCCACCGAGCGCCGCAAGGCAGAGACCGAGGCCGCCGAGCAGGCGCGGTTGCGCAAGGAGCGCAAGCGCAAGCTGCAGTCGCTGGTGGAAGGCAAGTCGTTGAACAAGCCCGATGCCGACCAGGTGCGCCACTTCACCTACGGCGAGAAGATCCGCCGCATCTATGTCGATGCCGCCCAGCTGGTGGCGCTGAACGCCGGCGAGTTGGGCGTTGTGCAGCATGGCGGCCGCTATCTGCTGCTGCCGCGCGTGACCGTCGATGAAGTCACGACACTCGCACCCGGGCAGGTGGCTCTGTTGGTCAAGCCCGGCGAGGCCAACGAGGCCGACGACGGCGTGCCCGACGATCTCATGTGGTAATTGATCGCCGGGGTTGGGGGTCAGAGTCATTACTCTGACCCCGGTACATTCCGCCGCTAGCCCAGTTCGTCCCAGCCGGCCTTGGGCATGAAGCGTTCACCGTAACGCTGGGCGAGCTTCTGCAAGCGTTCGCGCACTTTGGCTACGCCCTCGCTGCGGGCATATTCGATCGGACCGCCACGGAATGGCGCGAAGCCGGTACCGAAGATCACGCCGGCATCGAGGAGGTCCGCATCGTCCACCACACGCTCGTGCAGGCAGGCAACCGCTTCGTTCACCATCGGCAGGATCATGCGGTCGATGAGGTCGGGCGGCGTGGTGTAGTTCTCGTCCACCTGCGGCTTTTGCGGCTTGCCGTCGACCCAGGTGTACAGCCCCTGCCCATCCTTCTTGCCGCGCTTGCCTTCCTGGATACTCGCCTCAAGCCCCTGCGGCAACTCAAGCCCCAGGAATGGCGCAAGCTCCGCGCCTACCGAGGCGCACACGTCAAGGCCCACGGTGTCGGCCAGTTCGATCGGGCCCATCGGCATGCCGAAGCGCTTGGCCTCGCGGTCGAGCACGGGGCCGGGCACGCCTTCGTTGTAAAGGCGCATGGCCTCCAGCAGGTAAGGCATGAGGATGCGGTTGACCAGGAATCCCGGGGTGCCTTTCACCGGCACCGGAAGCTTGCCCAGGGCCTTGATGAAGGCAAGGCCGCGCTTCTCCGACTCCGCATCAAGGGCGTCGTGGCGCACCAGTTCCACCAGCGGCATCTGCGCCACGGGGTTGAAGAAGTGCAGGCCCATGAAACGTTGCGGGGCAGCCAGCTTGCCGCGGAGTTCGTCCAGCGGGATCGACGAGGTATTGGTAGCCAGGAGTTCGTCCGCCTTGAATTGCGGCTCGATGGTGGCGTAAAGCGCCTGCTTGGCCTGCGCATTCTCGAAGATGGCCTCGATGGCAAGGTCGGCGTTGGCAGCTCCCGCACCTTCGACGTCGGCCTTCAGCCGGGCCATGGCGGCATCCACTTTGGCCGGTGACTTCAGGCGCTTTTCGAACATCGCCTGGGCCCGCGTGATCGCCGGTTCGATGTACTTCATCTCGCGGTCCTGCAGCGTGACCTCGAACCCCTTGAGCGCCGCCCAGGCGGCGATGTCGCCGCCCATGACGCCCGCGCCCACCACGTGGACGCGTTCGATACGGTGTTCGGCCTTGCCGGCCAGTCCCTTCAGGCGTTCCTGCAGCAGGAAGATGCGAATGAGGTTGCGTGCGGTGGGCGTCTGCGCCAGCCTGGCGACGCCGCGGGCTTCGAGCTTGAGTCGTTGGTTGATGTCGCTGCCGCCGCGCTGCCAGGTGTCGATCAAGGCGAAGGGCGCGGGATAGTGTTCCTTGCGTACCTTGGCGGCGGTCTGCTTGCGCACCATCGGCGCGATGACCTGCCGCGCCAGCCATGTATTGGTGGCCCAGGCGCGGGCTCGCTGCGCGAACGGCCGTGGTGTCGGGCGGCGAATGAAGTGCCGTGCCTCGGCAAGGAGTTCTTCCGGCTTGGCCAGGCGATCGACCAGGCCGACGGCTTTCGCGCGCCGGGCATTGAAGGGTTTGCCGGTGAGCATCGCCTGCAGGGCCTCGGGCGCACCGATCAATCGTGGCAGGCGGGCGCTGCCACCCCAGCCGGGAAAGATGCCAAGCATCACTTCGGGCAGGCCGATTTTCGTGGCGTCGTCGTCGGCGGCGATGCGGTAGCGGCAGGCCAGCGCCAGTTCCGTGCCACCGCCCATGCAGGCGCCGTGGACGGCGGCGATGGTCGGGCAGGGCAGGCGCGCGAGGTTTTCGTAGACGCGCTGGCCGTTTTCGATGTTTTCCTGCACCGTGCCAGCCTCGGCGTAGGTGACGAATTCCTTGATGTCGGCACCCACGGCGAAGCCTGAGGGTTTGGCCGAGTGGATGACCACGCCCGGCGGATTGTCGATGGCCAGCCGCTCGACGATCTCGGCCAGTTCATCGAGCACGGTGCGCGAGAGCGCATTGACGCTTGTGCCTTCGCGGTCCAGGGCGAGCAATACCACGCCTTTGTCGTCTTCGCTGGCGTGCCAGTGTTTAAAGCGTAATCCTTCGAACATATCGTACGGCGCCGGGTCGATAATGAGTCGGCACACCTTACCTCCGCGCAAGAGCTATTGCGAGACGAACGTTCGCTGGCGTACGGTTGACCAATTATGTCCATTGATACCCAGGCTGGAAACGACATCCTCGAACGCGTGCTCGAGGCGGAGGGGCCGCTCGTCTGGCTGGACGTCGACGACGTGGAGGGCCTGGTGGAGCGCTTCGCCGCCATGGCCCGTCGCAGCGGGCAATCGATGTACCGCTGGCGTCCGGAGGACGGCCTGGTGAGCCTGCGCGAGGCCAGCACGCGGGTGCCCGGCTGCCCCCGCGTGGGCGACGTGCTGCGTTACATCCTGCAAAGCCTGCACTTTGGCATCTACCTGGTGACGCCGCCGGCGCTGGTGGGCGCGCAGGATGCCCACCTGCTGCGGCAGATCGCCCGGTTGCCGGCCCAGCCGGTGCGCCGCGTGATCCTGCTTGGCGGGGCGCCCTCGCTGGCCGAGTCGCTCGACGACGTCCTGGTGCACATGGCCACCCAACCGCGCCCCGCCGGCCTGCGGTTGCGCGACGGGCGCTGGGTCACCTGATGCCCGATTTTCCCGGCGTCCTTATCCTTGCCGCGCAGCGCGACGTGCGCCGTGACATGTTCGATGCGTTCGATCATGTGGGTTTCCGCCCGATCCTTGCCGCCCGGGACGTAGCGCAGGCCGAGTCGTTGTTGCTGGACGAGCCGCCGCTGGCCCTGGTCGTGCTGGCGCTCGAGGCCGACGCGGGTCGCGTGCTCGGTTTCGCCCACGCACTGCGCTCGCGCGCGGCCTACCGCGATACCCCGCTGATCGCCGTGGTCGACGATACCGCGGCCATGGATACGCGCCTGCTGGCGCCGGTGTTCAACGACTGGCTGCGGCGTGCCTCCATCCGCAGTGAGTTGTTGCCCCGCGCCACGCGCAGCATTGGCGACGCAACGGTACCCGCGGCCGCCACCCCGGCTGCCGTTGTACCGGAAGGTCCGGTCGCCGCTGCCCCGGCGGCCGCCCTGGCCCGCCACGACCTCGCTTCACGCGCGCTGTCGATGGTGGCAGCCCTGGCCGGTTGCTCTAGCGACGACGCGGGCCTGGCCGACGGCGTGGCTACGATGGCCAACACCCTAGAGCTCGACGTGGTGTCCCTGTGGGCTTTTCAGCCCGAGCACGAGGAGCCCGTGGAGCTGGCGCGTTTCTGCGCGCCGAACCTGCCCGCCGAAGGCCCATCGGCCACGCAACAGGGGTTACTGAAAGTGGCCCTGCGTGGCGATGCGGTGGTGGCACTGGAAAGCGTCCGGGGGCTGGGTAGCGATGCCCTCGTCCAGGCACTCGGGCTCGGTGCCTATGCGGCCCTGCCGCTGGTGGACGAGCGCCGGGTGGTATTGGGCGCGCTGGTGGTCGGACGACTCGAGCCGGTTGCCGATGCCGCGACCATGGAGGCGGCCCTGCGCACCGGCGCCAACCGCTTCGCCAGCGCCCTGGAGCTTCGCGCAGCCCGCGAACAGGGGCGCGCACGGGGCTTGCTCGATGCGGTCACGGGATTGCCCAACCGGTTGCTGTTCAATGACCGGCTCGATACAAACATCCGCGAAGCCCATCGCACTGGCGAATGTTTCGCGGTGATGTTCGTTGACCTGGATCGTTTCAAGGCCATCAACGACTCCCTGGGCCATGCCACCGGCGACCTCGTGCTGGCCGCGGTGGCGCGCCGGCTGCAATCCAACGTACGTGCCTCCGATACCGTGGCGCGCTACGCCGGTGACGAGTTCACGGTGATCCTTCGCCACATCATCAAGCGTGATGACGTACTGCGCATTGCCGAGAAGATCGTCCAGGTGATGGAATCGCCGCTGATGCTGGGCGACGGCTCGGAACTGCAGATCACCGCATCCATCGGCGTGAGCTTCTTCCCCGACGATGCAAGCGACTCGGAAATGCTGCTACGCCATGCCGACGAGGCCATGTACGGCGCCAAGAGCCTTGGCCGCAACAATTTCCAGGTGTACGCCTCCAATCCGGACACCATGCAGCAGCAGCACGTGGCGCTTAAATCAAAGCTGCGCCATGCCGAGCGCAACAACGAATTGCGCGTGTACTACCAACCCCAGGTGCGCGCCGACAGCGAGGACATCGTCGGCATGGAGGCACTGGTGCGCTGGGAGCATCCGGAACTGGGCACGATCAGCCCGGCGTTCTTCATCCCGCTGGCCGAGGCCAGCGGACTGATCGTCTCCATTGGTGCCTGGGTGCTGCGCACCGCGTGCATCCATGCGCGGGCGTGGCAGGAAGCCCATGGCTTCAATCTGCGCCTGGGAGTGAACCTCTCCGCGGTGCAGCTGATGCAGCCGAACCTGGTGGAGACGGTGGCCGATATCCTCAACGAGACGAGCTTCGATCCACAGCATCTGGAACTGGAGGTCACCGAGAGCATCAGCGTGAAGACCGTGCCGAACCTGGTCGAGAGCCTTGATGCGCTGCATGCGCTGGGCTGCCGCATCGCCATCGATGATTTCGGCACGGGAGCAGCGTCGCTGGATTACCTGCGCCGCCTGCCTGCCGATCGCATCAAGATCGACCAGAGCTTCGTGCGCAACATCGGCGTGGATCCCGACGACGAGGCCATCGTCCGCGCCACCATCGACATGGCCCACCGCCTCAAGCGCGGCGTGGTGGCCGAGGGCGTGGAAATCGAACAGCACCTGGACTTCCTCCGGGCCAACGGCTGTGACGAATTGCAGGGGTACCTGTTCTGCCGGCCGCTGCCCCAGCTTGCCTTCGAAAAGCTCCTTAACGAGCGCGCGCGCATACTTGCCGGCGGCCTGGCACCGGTTGACCATGCTTGATGACAACCGTGACGACCCCATCTGCGTTGGAGGAGGCTGTACCCGCATCGTGAGGGTCAGAGTTATAACTCTGACCCCAGGCAGGGACTGGCTGAACTTGCTGGTGGCGCTGCGGTCGAAGGCGCAGCCGTCCACCCGCGAAGGCCCCGCGGCAACCATTAAAGGAGAGGGCCCCCGATGGGCGAAAACGAAGTTGACCAGGCACTGGTCGAGCGCGTCCAGGCAGGCGACCGCCGTGCGTTCGACCTGCTGGTGCGCAAGTATCAGCATCGCCTGGTCGCGCTCATCTCCCGCTATGTGCGCGACTGGTCCGAATGCGAGGACATCGCCCAGGAGTCCTTCGTCCGCGCCTGGAAGGCGCTGCCGTCGTTCCGCGGCGAAAGTGCGTTCTACACCTGGCTGTACAAGATCGCGGTCAATACCGCCAAGAACCACCTGGTGGCCATGGGCCGCCGGCCGCCGACCGACGACATCGCCGTGGACGACGCCGTGCATGGCCCCGGCGCCGGGCGCCTTCACGAAAACGCGACGCCCGAACGTGAGTTGATGCGCCAGCAGGTGGAACAAACGGTGTTTTCTACTGTCGAAGCCTTGCCCGAGGAACTGCGGGTGGCGATCACCCTGCGTGAGGTCGACGGCCTCAGCTACGATGAAATCGCCGAAAAGATGGGGTGCCCGATCGGCACCGTACGGTCGCGGATCTTCCGCGCCCGTGAAGCAATCGACGAAAAACTGCGGCCCGTGCTGGATACCCGCGAGGACTACCGAACATGAGTGAAAGCAACCTGGAAAACCTCTCCGCCGCGGCGGATGGCCAGTTGTCGGCACAGGAACTTCGTTTCCTGATGCGGCGGCTGGATCACGACCAGGCCCTGCGCGACGCGTGGGACCGCTTCCACCTTGCCGGCGATGGCTTGCGCGGGCAGGTGCCCGGGCAGCTGGCGTCGGCTGGATTCGCCGCCAGGGTGATGGCCGCGATCGACCAGGCGCCCCTCGTGGCCGTGGCCCCGCGCCGCCGGCACTGGCTGCACTGGTCCGCCGGTGGCGCGATCGCCGCGGGTGTTGCCGTGGCCGCGCTGATGGTCTCCCAGCCGGCCGGCCACCGTCCGGATACCGCGGCCCCGCTGGCCGCCACCCATGTCACGGGCAGTGCCGCGGATGGCTCCGTGGCCGATGTCGGCAGCAGCCCGGCGGCTGCGCCACAGTGGCTGTCGGGTAATGTCGCCTCGCGGCTTACCCAGCAGGCGGCTTACGGCAGTGGTTCGCCGATGGCCAGCTACCCGCAGCAAGTAAGCCAGTACCAGGTGCAGCCCCTGCAGCCAGTGCAGTTCAACGGTGCCATCAGCGCCAACGACGCCCGCTACATGATCCTGCTCAGCCCCGTCGTGCCGACGCAGGCCATTCCCCAGCAGCAGCGCTCGCAGGCGCGATAGAACAACCCCGCCGGGGTGGACACCCGTCCGCCCCGGCCGCGTCAGGTTCCCTGGCGCTTATCAAACCAGTCCATTGAAACAGCCAGCCGCCAGGTAAACGCGGCAGGTATCGGTACGAAAGACCCAAGTTAAGGAGGAATCGGATGACCTTTATGACCCGGCGCTGGCTCCTGGCAGCGGCGCTTTGCCTTTCCACGGCTGCGGTTGGCGCGCAATCGGCCTCGCCCCTGCCGGACTTCACCGGCATCGTCGAAAAGAATGCTGGGGCCGTGGTGCACGTGGAAGCGAAGTACACCGGCAAAGGCAAAAGCCAGCACACCAAGCCGCGCACGGCGCAGCAGATGCCCGATGACCAGCAGGAACTGCTGCGCCGGTTCTTCGGCATGCCGATGATGCCCTCGCCGGAAGAACAGCAAAGCACCTCGCTGGGCTCGGGTTTCATCATCTCGTCTGATGGCTACGTGATCACCAACAACCACGTAGTGGAAGACGCCGACACCGTCACCGTGCGCCTGCAGGACCGCCGCACGCTCGACGCCAAGGTGGTCGGGACCGATCCGAAGTACGACATCGCCCTGCTCAAGGTAAACGCAGGCAGCCTTCCGGCGGTCGCCATCGGCGATTCGCGTGCGCTCAAGGCCGGCCAGTGGGTGCTGGCCATTGGCTCGCCGTTTGGTTTCGACTACACCGTGACCCAGGGCATCGTCAGTGCCGTGGGCCGTAACCTGGGCAGCCGCGACCAGCCGTACACCTCGTTCATCCAGACCGATGTCCCCATCAACCGCGGCAATTCCGGCGGCCCGTTGTTCGATCTCGCGGGCAAGGTGGTGGGCGTCAATTCGCAGATCTATTCCAGCACCGGCGGTTACCAGGGTGTTGCGTTCTCCATCCCCATCGACGTGGCCATGGACGCCGTGCAGCAGATCAAGCAGAAGGGCTACGTGACCCGCGGCATGCTGGGCGTGCAGGTGGGCGTGGTCACCGACGACATGGTCAAGGCGTGGAAGCTCGATTCGGGCGTCGGTGCGGCCGTGGCCAACGTTACTCCCGGTAGCGGGGCAGCCAAGGCGGGCCTTCGCTATGGCGACATCATCCTGTCGTTCAATGGCCAGGCCATCGGCCAGGCTTCGGATCTGCCGCCCCTGGTGGCCAGTACAAAGCCCGGCACGGTGGCCAAGGTAGGCATCCTGCGTGACGGCAAGAAACAGACGGTCGAGGCCACGGTTGGCGAACTGCCGCGAGACGGCGACGCCCTGGCGAGCGGCGAGTCGGGCACCGGCAAGATGCCGGGTGCCGCCTCTGGCAAGGCGCTTGGGCTGGAAGTCACCGATCTTTCGGCCGGCGATCGGAAGGAAGCAGGCCTCGGCGCGGGCGAGGGCGTAGCCATCAAGAACGTCACCGGCAAGGCGGCCCAGGCGGCCGGCCTGCAGCAGGGGGACGTAGTGTTGATGGTCAACCAGGCCCGCGTGGGCACCACGGCCGCATTTGCCGAAGCTGCCCGGGGGCTGAAGTCGGGGGATACCGCCCTGCTGCTGGTGCGTCGCGACGACGCCACCCAGTTCATCCCCATCACCATGCCCTAGAACCGGCCGGGCCGCCCGTGGGGCGGCCCTTCCGTGCGATAATCGCCGTTTGCGCGCCGTGGATCCCTTCGATCTGCCGCGCCACGTCGCCCGCGTCGCGGGGACGGGCATTCCCAGGTATCGGCGCTCCATGGATCTCATTCGCAATTTCTCCATCATTGCCCACATCGACCATGGCAAGTCCACGCTTGCCGATCGCATCATCCAGATCTGCGGCGGCCTGACCGAACGCGAGATGGAAGCCCAGGTGCTGGACAACAATCCCATCGAGCGCGAGCGCGGCATCACCATCAAGGCGCAGTCGGTGTCGTTGCCGTACACGGCGCGCGACGGAAAAACCTACCAGCTCAATTTCATCGATACCCCAGGCCACGTGGACTTCTCCTACGAGGTAAGCCGCTCCCTGGCCGCCTGCGAGGGCGCCTTGCTGGTGGTCGATGCCGCCCAGGGCGTGGAAGCGCAGTCGGTGGCCAACTGCTACACCGCGATCGAGCAGGGCCTTGAAGTGGTGCCGGTGTTGAACAAGATCGACCTCCCCACCGCTGACATCGAGAAGGTCAAGGGCGAGATCGAGGCGGTGATCGGCATCGACGCCAGCGATGCCATCTCGATCAGTGCCAAAACCGGCCTCAACGTGGTCGAGGTGCTCGAGGCGATCATCGCCCGCATCCCGCCGCCCAAGCCGCGCGATACCGATCGCCTGCAGGCGTTGATCATCGATTCGTGGTTCGACAATTACCTGGGCGTGGTGTCCCTGGTGCGCGTGATGCAGGGCGAGATCAAGGCCGGCGACAAGATCCTGGTGATGTCCACCGGGCGCGTGCACCTGGTCGACGACGTCGGCGTGTTCACCCCGAAGCTGAAGAAGCTCGAAAAGCTTGGCGCGGGCGAGGTGGGCTGGATCAACGCCTCGATCAAGGACGTCCATGGTGCGCCGGTCGGCGACACGCTTACCCTTGCCAGCAAGCCGGCCGACCACCCGCTGCCGGGCTTCCAGACCATGCAGCCGCGCGTCTTCGCCGGCCTCTTCCCGGTGTCGGCCGACGACTACCCCGCGCTTCGCGAGGCGCTGGACAAGCTGCGCCTCAACGACGCGTCGATGTTCTTCGAGCCGGAAAGCTCCGAGGCCATGGGCTTCGGTTTCCGTTGCGGCTTCCTGGGCATGCTGCACATGGAAATCGTGCAGGAGCGCCTGGAACGCGAATACGACCTCAACCTCATCAGCACCGCGCCCACAGTGGTTTACGAGGTACTCAAGACAGACGGCACCATCCTGGCGCTGGATAACCCATCCAAGCTCCCGCCGATCCCGCAGATCCAGGAGATACGCGAGCCGATCATCGTGGCCAGCATCCTTACCCCGCAGGCCTACGTGGGCAACGTGATCACGCTGTGCGAAGAAAAGCGTGGCGTGCAGCGTTCCATCCACTACCTGGCAACGCAGGTGCAGGTGACCTACGAGATCCCGCTGGCCGAAGTGGTGCTCGATTTCTTCGACCGGCTCAAGTCCGTATCGCGCGGCTATGCGTCGATGGATTACCACATGGAGCGCTTCGACGCCGGCCCGTTCGTGCGCGTGGATGTGTTGATCAACGGTGACCGGGTCGATGCCCTCAGCCTCATCGTCCATCGGTCGCATGCCGACCGCCGCGGCCGCGAGCTGGTGGAGCGGATGAAGGACCTCATCCCCCGCCAGCAGTTCGACGTGGCGATCCAGGCCGCCGTCGGCGCCCAGGTGATCGCCCGTTCCACGGTGAAGGCGCTGCGAAAGAACGTGCTGGCCAAATGCTATGGCGGCGACGTCTCGCGCAAGAAAAAACTGCTGGAGAAACAGAAGGAAGGCAAGAAGCGCATGAAGCAGGTCGGCAGCGTGGAAATCCCCCAGGAAGCCTTCCTGGCGGTGCTCCGGACGGACAAATAACCCCGAAGGTCACGTATTCGCAAGCTGGTCGCCGGTGTTACCGTGCGGCCTTGTTGGCCGGCCCGGGAGCGGCGGCCTTACCGATGGAGTAGGCATGGAATTCGATTTTGCGGCGATCCTCCTTGGCCTGACAGCGCTGTTCGGCGTGGTCTGGGCTTTCGACCGCCTCTTCCTGTTCAAGGGACGCAAGGCCCGTAGCGAAGCCTCCGGCGAGCCGCTGGTCGATCCCTGGCCCACCGACTGGGCCCGTTCGCTGTTCCCGGTGATCCTGATCGTGCTGCTGCTGCGTTCGTTCGTGGCCGAGCCCTTCCGCATCCCGTCGGGCTCGATGATGCCCACGTTGAACGTGGGTGATTTCATCCTGGTCAACAAGTTCGCCTATGGCCTGCGCATGCCTGCCTTCAACAACAAGCTCGTGGCCATCGGCGAGCCGCGCCGCGGCGACGTGGTGGTGTTCCGGTTCCCGGGCTACATCTGCCAGGTCGATGGCCAGGTGCTGCGCAGTGGCGACCAGAGCTGCGAAGACCCGCATGCGGCGGTACCCAACCAGAACTGGATCAAGCGCGTGATCGGCCTGCCGGGCGACCGCATCGAGTCGCGCGGCAGCGAGCTCTACATCAACGGCGAGCGGGTGGTGGACGACGCGATCGGCCCGTACGAGGGCGATCCACGTCTGACCGAGGACAGCCTGATGCTGGCCAATGGGGCCACCGTCTGGACCGAGCATCTGCCCGGTTCCGCGGGCTTGCCTGGCGTGGACCACCGCATCGCGCTGATGCCCGCCTACAACATCCCGCACGACATCCCCAACGGCGACGTCCCCACGGTCGTTCCGCAGGGCTGCTACATCGTGATGGGCGACAACCGCTACAACAGCACCGATAGCCGCTGGTGGGGCTGCATGCCCGAGAAGAACCTGGTGGGCAAGGCGTTCGTCGTCTGGCTGAGCTGGAAAGGCCTGGATTTCCCCTGGCTGGACTTCCCGCGCATGGGCCGGGTGATCCATTGATCCATCCAGGCGTCGCGCAGAGCGGTTATGCTTTGCCCGCCGGCGCGCCACGGGGGCGTGCTCACGATCCATTCTTCGGGGGGAGACAGTCATGAAGGGCAGGCAATCAGGCGTCACGCTGGTCGGTTTCATCATCATCCTGGCTGTGGTCGGGTTCTTCGCCTACGCGGCGATGAAGCTGGTACCTGCCTACACGGAATTCATGGGCGTGCAGAAGGCGATGTCCCAGATCGGCGCCGGTGGCACCGCGGGCAAGACGCTCGACGACATCCGTCGCGAACTCATGTTCAAGATGAACTTCCAGTACGTGGACGACGCCACCATCAAGCCGAAGGACATCACCGTGCAGCGCCAGGGCAATGCCGCCACGCTGCATGTGCAATACGACAAGATCATCCCGTTCATGTACAACATCTCGCTGCTCCTGCATTTCGAGACATCCAAGCCGCTCGCAGGTGACATCACGCAATGAGGAAGGTGTGAAGCCGCTTCATCGTTTCGCCGACCCGGCGCTGGCCCAGCTGGCGCTGACCCACCGCAGCGCCGGACGTCCCAACAACGAGCGGCTTGAGTTCCTCGGCGACGCCCTGTTGGGCTCGATGGTGGCCGAGATGCTTTACCAGGCGCATCCCAAGGCCAGCGAGGGCGAGCTCTCGCGCCTGCGCGCCCAGCTGGTGAATGGGCAGGCGCTGGCCGTGGTGGCCAAATCGCTGGAAATCGGCGACGACCTGAAGCTCGGCCCCGGTGAACTGAAAAGTGGCGGCTTCCGCCGCGAGTCGATCCTCGCCGATGCCTTCGAGGCACTGATCGCGGCCATTTACCTGGACGCCGGCTTCGATGCCTGCCGCGAGGTGGTGCGTGGCATTTTCGACGACCAGGTGGCCGCGATACCACGGTCGAGCAAGGACGCCAAGACGCGGCTGCAAGAGTGGCTCCAGGGCAGGGGCCTGCCCCTTCCCACGTATGAATTGATCGACAGCCACGGCGAAGACCACGCCAAGACCTTCGACGTCAGCTGCACGATCGCCGACCCCATCACATGCCGCGTCGAAGGGCGCGGTGGCAGCCGCCGGGCTGCCGAACAGGAAGCCGCCGAGGCCGTGCTGGCTCGCCTGCTGGAGCAAACCGCATGAACGAAGAACCCGCCATCGAGACCGAACCTGTCGTATCCGCCGACTACCGCTGCGGTTTCGTGGCGCTGGCCGGCCGGCCGAACGTGGGCAAGTCCACCTTGCTCAACGCCCTGGTGGGGTTCCGCCTGTCGATCGTGAGCCCGCGTCCGCAGACCACGCGCCATCGCATCCTGGGCATCGCCACGCGACCGGCGGGGCAGATCCTGTATGTGGATACCCCGGGCCTGCATCGCGGCGCAAAGCGGGCGATGAACCGAAGCATCAACCGCACCGCGCGGTCGGCAATGTCGGACGTCGACGTCGGCGTACAGGTGATCGAGGCCAATCGCTGGACCGATGAAGACTCCGCCGTGCATGCGGTGTTGTCCGAGCAATCGGCGCCGCGCATCCTGGTGATCAACAAGGTGGACCTCGCCAAGGACAAGGCGGCGATGCTGCCGTTCGTCGCTGATCTCACGGCGAGCCATGCCTTTGACGAGGTGCACTACGTCAGTGCACTCAAGCGCAAGGGCCTGGAAGAGCTCGAGCGCAGCTTGATCGCGCGCCTGCCGCAGGCCCCGCCGGTGTATGGCGAGGATGAGATCACCGATCGCAGTGAGCGCTTCCTGGCCTCCGAGATGGTTCGCGAACAGCTGATGCGCCGGCTCGACCAGGAATTGCCCTACGCCACCACGGTGGAGATCGAGCAGTTCGTCGACCGCGAAGACGGCATGGCGGAAATCCATGCCGTGATCTGGGTCGAGCGCGATGGGCAGAAGGCGATCGTCATCGGCCATGGCGGCGCGCAACTGAAGGCCATCGGCAGTGCCGCGCGCAAGGCCATGGAAAGCGTTTTCGAGCGCAAGGTGTTCCTGAAGCTCTGGGTGAAGGTGCGCGAAGGCTGGGCCGACGACGAGAACGCACTCAAGCGCTTCGGCTACGAGTAAACCCCAAGCGCCATGCGCATCGACCAGCAACCGACGTTCGTGCTGCATGGGCGGCCGTATCGCGAGACATCGCTCCTGCTCGAATGCCTTACCCGCGATCACGGCCGCATCGGCGTGGTTGCCCGCGGGGTGCGCAGGGAGCGGGCAAGGCTGCAGCGTTCTCAGCTCGAACCCTTCCAGCCGATCGCACTGGACTTCCTGCTTCGCGGCGAACTGGCCACGTTGCGCGCCGCCGAGCCCATCGGCCTGCCGATGCGGCTGGTGGGTGATGCGCTGATGTCGGGCCTGTACCTCAACGAGCTCGTCGTGCGCCTGACAGCGCGTCACGATCCGCAGCCTGCCGTGTTCGACGCCTACGGCGGCACCGTGCGGCGGCTGGCCGATGGCGAGCCCGTGGGCTGGACCCTGCGGCGCTTCGAACGCGACCTGCTCGATGCCTTAGGGTATGCGCTGGCGCTGGAATATGAAGGCAACAGCGGTGAGCCCCTGGTTCCGGGCGGAAGCTATCGCTACGAACCGGAACTGGGTGCCGTGCCTGCGCGCCCCAACGAACCGCACACCGTGCAAGGACGCGACCTCCTGGATCTCGCCGCCGACCGCTGCCCGGATGCGGCGGGGCTCGCCGCCCTGCGCCGGCTGATGCGCCAGGTGATCACCTTTCACCTGGGAGGCGGCGAACTGCGGGCATGGACGGTGCTGGGGCAGGGCGGCGTGCGCCGGTGATTCGGGTAAGCTTCATGCTTTCCGGCCCGTGACCTCTTCACCCATGCGCCTTTCGTTCGTCGCCAGCAGTACCCCCATCGCCCGCAAGGCCCGCGAAGCACTGGTGGAACTCTATGGAGACGTTCCCCTGGCGGAGGCCGAGACCGTGGTGGCTTTGGGCGGCGATGGCTTCATGCTGCGCGCCCTGCACGATGCCCGCTCGCTGGGCGTGCCCGTTTACGGCATGAAACTGGGCAAGGTCGGTTTCCTGATGAATCGCCACGAGCTTCCCGACCTCGTCGGGCGCATCGAGCGCGCGCATCCGGCGATCCTGCATCCGTTGGAGATGACCTGCACCTGCATCAACGGGCAGGAGCACAAGGCACTGGCGTTCAATGAAGTGTCGCTTATCCGCCAGACCAACCAAGCGGCGCACCTGCAGATCCGCATCGACGATCTGGTGAAGCTCGAGGAGCTCGTCTGCGACGGCATCCTGGTGTCCACGCCCGCCGGATCCACCGCCTACAACTTCTCCGCGCACGGGCCGATCCTGCCGCTCGATGCCAACGTGCTGGCGCTCACGCCGATCAGCCCGTTTCGTCCGCGTCGCTGGCGCGGCGCCATCCTGCCACATGCCTCCCGCGTCGGGTTCACCGTCAAGGACCCGGCCAAGCGGCCGGTCAGCGCCACCGCCGACTTCCATGAAGTGCGCGACGTGCAAAGCGTTCAGATACGCCAGTCGCGCAGGCACGGCGTGCGCCTGCTCTTCGATCCGGAACACAACCTGCAGCAGCGCATCCTCGACGAGCAGTTCGCGCTTTAGGAGCCGTAACCGTGTCCCAGCCGCCTGAAACCAACGCCCACGCGAAGGAAGCCGCCAGCGACAACCGCCTGGTGGTGGCTATTTCCTCGCGCGCGCTGTTCGACATGGGAAACAGCCACGAGCTCTTCGAACGCGAGGGGCTGGACGCTTATCGCCGGTTCCAGATCGAAAAGGAAGACGAACTGCTCGAACCTGGCGTGGCCTTTCCGCTGGTACAGAAGCTCCTGGGACTAAACCGGCTGGCCGGCGACGTGCCGCCGGTGGAAGTGATCCTGCTTTCGCGCAATTCCGGCGACACGGGGCTGCGCATCTTCAATGCGATCCAGCACTACGGGCTGGGCATCAGTCGCGCGGCGTTCACCAGTGGCGCGCCTACCTCCGACTACATTGCGCCGTTCCGCGCCGATCTTTTCCTGTCGGCCAATCCCGAGGACGTCGGCCGCGCGTTGCGCGCGGGCGTTGCCGCAGCCACCATCCTGCCGTCCACGGCGCCGCCGCGTTCGAGCGAGCAATTGCGCATTGCCTTCGACGGCGATGCGGTGATCTTTGGCGACGAAGGCGAACGCGTATCGCGCGAGGAGGGCATCGAGGCCTTCCACCGCAACGAAAGCGAGCGTTGGGCCGAACCCCTCTCAGGCGGGCCGTTCCGT
>NZ_DATHFX010000212.1:0-2631 GCF_035317885.1 Pinirhizobacter sp. | reverse complement strand
CATCGGCTGCGACCCGGGCAAGAGCGACATTTCCGGCCTTCGCTACGGCAAGGTGATCATCCTGGCCGATGCCGATAGCGACGGCCTGCACATCGCCACCCTGCTCTCGGCGCTGTTCCTGCGCCACTTCCCCGCCCTGGTTCACGAAGGCCATGTGTTCGTGGCCATGCCGCCGCTGTTCCGCGTCGACGTGGGCAAGCAGGTGTTCTACTGCCTGGACGAAGACGAAAAGCGCGCCATGCTCGAGCGCGTGGAGCGCGAGAAGATGAAGGGCGCGATCAGCGTCACCCGTTTCAAGGGACTGGGCGAAATGAACGCGCCGCAGCTGCGCGAATCGACCATCCATCCCGACACCCGCCGCCTGGTGCAGCTCACCGTGGACGCGGCAGACGGCACCCAGGGTTTGATGGACATGCTGCTGTCCAAGAAACGTGCTGGCGACCGCAAGGCCTGGCTTGAGGAAAAGGGCGACCTGGCCACCCTGGAGGTATGACGTCATGAGCCTGTTGCCACCGATCAACCTTGCCCGCTGGATCGACGAACACCGCCACTTGTTGAAGCCGCCGGTGGGCAACAAGTGCATCGTCGATGGCGATTTCATCGTGATGATCGTCGGCGGCCCCAACGCGCGTACCGACTACCACCACGATGAAGGCCCCGAGTTCTTCTACCAGCTCGAAGGCGAGATGGTGCTCAAGGTGCAAGATGACGGCGGCGCCCGGGATATCCCCATTCGTGCCGGTGAGTTGTTCTACCTGCCGCCGCGCGTACCGCACTCGCCGCAGCGCATGCCAGGCTCCGTTGGTCTGGTGGTCGAGCGGCGGCGCCTGGCCAACGAGCAAGATGGCCTGCTGTGGTTCTGCGAGCGCTGCAACCACAAGCTCTACGAGGAATACTTCGTCCTGGACAGCATCGAGCACGACTTCCCACCGGTATTCGACCGCTTCTATGGCTCGGTAGAGGCGCGCACCTGCGACGCCTGCGGCCATCTCAATCCCGCTCCGGCACGCTACGGCTAAGACTCGCGCGCAAGCCAGTGCATGGCCATCCGTCGCAGCGAGTCATCCCATGCCGCTACGCCCCGCGTGGAGTGGGGGTCAGAGTCATTACTCTGACCCCGTTCCGTACCCGACGCATCGGCGGCGATATCGGCGATCGGCCACCAGGCCAGGGCCAACGATTCTGAGCTGACGGCAAACTGCTCGCTTCCCCTCGCCCGCACCACATAACGCACATCGTAGTGCCAATGCGCAGGCTCCTCGCCGCGCGCGGGGATCAGGTGGCGGTCGATGTCGAACACGCCGCCCTCGATCGCAAGATCGGGCAATCCCGACTCCTCTTCCGCCTCGCGCAATGCCACCCGCGCAAGGTCGGTGTCGCCGTCGGCGTGGCCGCCCAATTGAAGCCAGCGGTCGAGCTTTCGATGATGGGTCAGCAACACGCGCCGCCCATCGCCGCTGACAAGCCAGGCGGAGCCAGTGAAATGCGCGTCCCTTCGCGTGCGTTCGAAGGCGTTTGGCTCGCTTGCCAGTTGGACGAAGGCTTTGGCCTGCTCGCCGAAGGGTGAAAATTCGTCAGCGGATGTCATGTGGTGGGGAAATGCTTTGTAGGAAAACAAGAAGCGCTTGTAGGAAAAACTACTGAATAAAGAGCGATACCTGACAGCGCCGGCATGCAATCGAAGCCTAGCATCGAAATGCCGGGTGGAACCGGCACCGCGCACCGCGCGGCACCTCGACCAGGGAGAGATGCTCTTGATCCGTTATGTCTTCGCCGCTTGCAGCCTATTGGCCGCACCCGTTGCCCTCGCCACGTCGCACGATACGTCCGACGTGAACTGGACCGGAAGCCTGGCCTCACTCAACGGCGCCACGCCAGCCGCCGGGCGACTGGTGGTACAGCCTTACGTGTTCTATTCGGAAACCCGCAACGCCTTCGACAACCACGGCGACCGGCACGCGGTAACACCCTCGCGCAGCTGGCGGTCGATCGCCGTGGTGACCTACGGCATCACCGACCGCTTCGCCGCCACCGTAACGCCCAGCGTCTCGCGGGCCAGCAGCGCCGGGCAAAGTACCGACGGTATCCGCTCGGGTGACACGTCGATCCGTTTCCAGTACATGCTGCAGGCTCCCAACGCCGACGGCACGCGCGCTGCGTTCTCGCTCGTTGCCGGCCATCGTTTCGCCGTGGGCCGCTACGACCGCCTGGGCAGCAACGGCTTCAATGGTGGCGGAAGCGGTGTGGAAGGCAACAACTTTGCCGCGCTCTACCAGCAGTGGTTCTGGCTGGGCAGCGGACGCCCCCTGCGCGTAAGGGCCAACCTCGGCTGGGCGCCTCGCCCAGGCCACGTCTCGTTGCGCGGCGCAAGTGTCTACGGTACTGGTCGCGGTTTCGTCGGCTCAGCCAGCCCCGGAAGCAACGTCAACGCGCTGGTGGCAGCGGAGTACAGCATCAATCGCCGATGGGGCCTGGCGATGGACCTGGGCTGGTCGCACGATTCCGACACACGCGTGCATGGCGTGGACGGCCGGGGATTTGCGGTTTCTTCCAGCAGCGGGCCTGCGACGCGTTGGTATGCCTCGCCCGCGCTCGAATATCACCTTTCCAGCAGCGTCGGCTTCATCTCCG
>NZ_DATHFX010000211.1:0-8823 GCF_035317885.1 Pinirhizobacter sp. | reverse complement strand
ACCGGCAAGCTGGCCGAGCTCACCGACCGCCTGCACGCCCTGCCCCATGTGCGCCGCCTGCGCATCCATACCCGGCTGCCGGTGGTGCTGCCCGAGCGCGTCGACGACGCCTTCACCCAATGGCTTGGCGCCGTGCCACTACAGAAAGTGGTGGTGCTTCACGCCAACCACGCCAACGAGTTCGACGGCAACGTGGACGAAGCCTGCCGGCGCCTGCGTGACACCGGGGCGACCCTGCTCAACCAGTCGGTGCTGCTGGCCGGGGTGAACGATGACGCCGAAACGCTCAGCGCACTGAGCGAACGCCTCTTCGCCGCCGGGGTGCTGCCCTACTACCTGCACCAGCTCGACCGCGTGCAGGGCGCCGCCCATTTCGAAGTGGACGATGCCCGCGCGCTGGCCCTGGTCCAGGCCATGCGCGAACGGCTGCCCGGGTACCTGGTGCCCCGGTTGGTCCGCGAGGAGCAGGGCGAGCCCTCCAAGACGCCGCTTTAAGCGCCGGCACCCTCAAGGGCCATCGAAAACAGCCGATGGTATTGGCGCAACGATTGGGGTACAAACTCTAGGCAGCACGCGAAGCGGCCACGGGGGGCAACCTGGCGATCGCGGCCTTACGAATCGCCACCGGCCCAGCATGAAACAAGACAACGTCATCAAGATCGCCTTCGTCGAAGACTCCGTCGAACAGGCCGAGCAGCTGATCAACGTGATGCGCAACGGCGGCACCGCCGTGCGGCCCTCGCGCGCGGGCACGCCGGACGAATTTGCCCAGTCGCTGGATGAAAGCCCGGACATCGTGCTGGTGAACCCCGCCACGAAAAAGCTCGACGTTGCCACCGTGTTGCGCCAGGTGGAAGCCAGCGGCAAGGACGTGGCCATCATCGCCACCGTCGAACGACTCAACGAAGACACCATCGCCGAGCTCTTCACCGCTGGCGTCCGCGGCATAGCCCTGCGCGGCCGCCCGGAACAGACCCTGGCCATCGTCCGCCGCGAATTCGAATCGCTTACCACACGCAGGCAGGTGCGTCGGCTGGAAACCGCGCTGCGCGAATCCGAGCGCCGCTGCGATGCCTTGCTCGATTCCTCCCGCGATGCCATCGCCTACGTGCACGAGGGCATGCACGTACGCGCGAACCAGGCCTACCTGGAGCAGTTCGGATTCGAAGAGTTCGACGACATCCTGGGCCTGCCGATCCTGGACATGATCGCCAGCGAAGACGCCGACCGCTTCAAGACCCTCTTGCGCAACCTTTCGCGCGGCGACAAGCCGCCGGTGGAACACATCGAATTCCAGGCCCGGCGCGGCGACGGCAACCGCTTCAAGGCGATCGTCGAATTCGCGCACGCCACGTTCGAGGGCGAATCCTGCCTGCAGATCGTCTTCCGCCGCGAGATCATCGACCCGAATGTCGTGGCCCAGCTCACCCGGGACTCCGTGACGGGCCTGTGGAACCGCGCACACACGCTGGAACTGGTGGACCGCGCCGTGGCCTCGGCCACCGATGGCGAGACGGGCCGGGCCCTGCTGCTGGTGGAGCCCGACAACTGGAAAGACATCGTGCCGGCGATCGGCATGGGCAATGCCGATCAGCTCTTTGCCGGCATCGCCGGCAGGATCCGCGACGTGCTGGACGACGACGACGACGCCGGTGTACTGGGCGAACACACCATCGGCATCGTGCTGCATGCACGCTCCGATGCCGAGGTGCACGACCTGATCGAAAACCTGCGCAGCTCGGTGGCTGCGCAGATCTTCGACGTCGGTTCGCGTTCGATCACGGTGAGCCTGACCGTCGGCGGCAGCCTCCTGGCCGAGCGCAACGCCAATGCCGAGACCTTGCTCGAGCAAGCCAGCACGGCACTGCGCAACGCGCAGAACCAGGGCGGCAACCGCAGCGAGGTGCACGACCCTTCGGCCCGCGAGAAGGCCGATGCCGAGCGCGACCTGTACTGGCTGAACCTGGTCCGCGATGCGCTGGAAAGCGACAACTTCCTGCTTTACCACCAGCAGATCATTTCCCTGCAGGATGCCGCCGGCGAGTTCTATGAGATCCTGGTGCGCATGCGCGGGCCCAACGGCGACGTGCTGCCCAGTTACTTCATGCCGGTGGCCGAACGCCACGGCATGCTGCCCGCGGTCGACCGCTGGGTACTAGGCCATGCCATCGACACCCTGCACCAGCGCGAACGAGACGGCCTGACCACCACCTACTTCGTCAAGCTGACCCTGGCGTCCCTGCACGATGCCACGCTATTGCCGTGGCTTGCCCAGCGCGTGGGCGAGGCGAAGCTCCGCCGCAGCACGATCGTGGTGGAGATGCCCGAGAGCAAGGTGCTGACCAGCCTTCGCCCGGCCCAGGAATTCATCACCGGCTGGAAGAAGGTAGGCGGCCGCTTCGCCCTGGAGCAATTCGGCTCGGGCCTGAATTCCTTCCAGATGCTCACGCACGTGGATGCCGATTACCTGAAGATCGACCGCAGCTTCATGACCGAGCTTCCGCAGCATCCGGAAAACCAGAAGAAGATCGCCGAAATCTGCGTCGAGGCCCATGCCCAGGGCAAGCAGACCATCGCCGAGTGGGTGGAAGATGCCGCCAGCACGTCGCTGCTGTTCTCCTGCGGCGTCGACTTCGTCCAGGGCAACTTCCTGCAGGAACCGGTGATGGTGGTGGCGGACAGGCACGACTTTACGCACGCCTGATGCAACGCACACGGAAAAACCCCCGTGGCGCGAGCCCGGGGGTTTTTCGTGTCGCAGGTGCCGTTATCAGGACTGATGCCGGGCTTTTTCCGGGGTCAGAGTTTCACTCTGACCCCAACCCGACACGTCGCGAAGCCGATTACTCGGCGGCAGCAGCCTTGGCGGCCTTGATGTTGGCAGCCTTGATGTTGGCGGCGGCGGCCACGTCTTCCTTGATGCGGGCAGCCTTGCCTTCCAGACCGCGCAGGTAGTACAGCTTGGCGCCGCGGACCTTGCCCTTGCGCTTGACGGTGACCGAGTCGATCGTCGGGCTGTGTGCCTGGAAGACGCGCTCGACGCCGGTGCCGTGCGAGATCTTGCGCACCGTGAAGGCCGAATGCAGGCCGCGGCTACGCTTGGCGATGACAATGCCCTCGAACGCCTGGACGCGCTCGCGGTTGCCTTCCTTCACCTTGACGTTGACGACGACCGTATCGCCAGGACCGAAGTCCGGCAGCTGGCGGACGATCTGCTCGGATTCGAACTGTTCGATGAGTTTATTCATGGCACACCCGTTCAAAAATTCAGTGCTGCGGGCCGGTATCGGCCGCCGCTTGTTGTTGCCGCGAGTACTCGCGGCGGAATTCATCCAGCAAAGCCCTCGATTGCGCATCGAGCACCCGCTGCGTAAGCAGATCCGGCCTGCGGAGCCAGGTACGGCCCAGGGACTGCTTCAGGCGCCAGCGGGCAATCGCCGCGTGGTCGCCGGACAGCAGTACCTCCGGAACCCCGCCCCATGCGTCGTGCTGCACGGGCCGGGTGTAATGCGGGCAGTCCAGCAGGCCGTCGGAGAACGAATCCTGCTGGGCGGAGAGCGCGTCGTTCAACGCGCCTTCCTGGAGCCGGCCCACGGCATCGATCACGATCGCTGCCGCAAGCTCGCCACCTGACAGTACATAATCGCCGATCGAGAGCTCCTCGTCGACCTCATGTGCCAACAGGCGTTCATCCACGCCTTCGTAACGCCCGCAAAGCAAGGCAATTCGCGGCATGGCTGCCAGCGCCTTGACCCTGCCCTGCGTCAGCCGCGCTCCCTGCGGACTGAGGTAAATCACATGCACCGGCTCCGGTGCCGCCTCGCGGACCGCCGCCAGGGCCGCCCGCAAGGGCTCGATCAGCATCACCATGCCCGGACCGCCCCCGAAGGGCCGGCCGTCCACGGTGCGGTGGACGTCATGGGTGAAATCGCGCGGATTGAAGGTTTCAACCTGCAGCAGCTTGCGCTGCTGCGCGCGTCCCACGACACCTACCGCGGCGGACTGCTGCACGAAGTCGGGAAACAGCGTGACGACATCGATGCGCATGGTCCTGCCTTCGAAAGCTAGAATTCAGGATCCCAGTCGACCACCATGCGTCCGGCGGGGATATCCACCGTACGCACGTACGAACCCTGGACGAAAGGAATCAGACGCTCCTTGTCTGCGCTCCTTACCACCATCACGTCGTTGGCACCGGTGGCGAACAGGTGGCTTACCCGTCCCAACGGCACTTCGTCGATGGTGACCACCTCCAGGCCTTCGAGGTCGGTCCAGTAGTACTCGCCCGGTGCCGGCGCCGGAAGCAGCTCGCGGGACACGGTGATTTCCGTGCCCATCAGCGCTGCGGCGCCTTCGCGGTCGTCGATGCCAGGCAGGCGGGCCACGATGCCCTTGCCCTGCTGCCTGCCCTCGACGTCCCGGACTTCACGATCAATCCCCGGTGCGGTGAGCTGCCAGGGCTGGTAATCGAAGATGCGCATGCGGGGCTCGGTCCACGACTCGAGCTTGACCCAACCCTGCACGCCGTACACCCCAACGATGCGTCCGACTCGGACGCTTCGCCCGGGCGACGCCATCAGGCAGCCTGCTTGCCGGCTTCCTTGACCAGGGCGCGGACCTTGTCCGTGCACTGGGCGCCCTTGGCGACCCAGGCCTGGATCCTGGCCACGTCCAGCTCCAGGCGCTTGTCCTTGCCGGCGGCGACGGGATTGTAAAAGCCCACGCGCTCGATGTTGCGACCATCACGCTTGTTGCGACCGTCGGTCACGATGACGTGATAAAACGGACGGCCCTTGGCGCCGCCGCGCGAAAGACGGATCTTAACCATAGTTACTTGCTCCAGAATCGCCGGGGACCGGCAGGCGCACGAGATTCGTACGCGGTAAACCGTGCATTCTAGCGAATGCGGCGGAAAAAGGAAGGGGTGGCCCTAAAAAAAACTTCAATCAAATCCGCGAAGAAGCCTTCCAGACAGGCTTTAAGCGGAGGCTTGAGGTTCAGCGCATCGGCGGGAAGCCGCCGCCCCCCATGCCCTTCATGGCACCAGCCATCTGGCGCATCAGGCCCTTGGCGCCACCGCGGGCCAGCTTGGACATCATTTTTTCCATCTGCATGTACTGCTTGAGCAGGCGGTTGACGTCGGCCGGCTGGGTACCCGAGCCACGGGCTACGCGGGCCTTGCGCGAGCCGTTCAGGAGGTCGGGATGGCGGCGCTCTTTCTTGGTCATCGAGCCGATGATGGCCACCATCCGGCCGATTTCCTTGTCGTTGACCCGGGATTTGACGTTTTCCGGCAGGTTCGACACCCCCGGCAGTTTGTCCATGAGTCCGGCCAGGCCGCCCATGTTGTTCATCTGCTCGAGCTGGTCCCGCATGTCGTTGAGATCGAAGCGCTTGCCCTTGATCACCTTCTGGGCGAGCTTGTTGGCCTTGTCCTGGTCGACCTTGCGCTCGACTTCCTCGACCAGCGACAGCACGTCGCCCATGCCCAGGATGCGCTGGGCCACGCGGTCGGGGTGGAACGGTTCCAGGGCGTCGGTTTTCTCGCCGGCGCCCAGGAACTTCACCGGACGGCCGGTCACGTAGCGCACCGACAGCGCGGCACCGCCGCGGGCGTCGCCGTCGGCCTTGGTCAGTATCACGCCGGTGAGCGGCAGGGCCTCGGAGAACGCCTTGGCCGTGTTGGCAGCATCCTGGCCGGTCATCGAGTCGACCACGAACAGGGTCTCGATGGGGTTCAGCGCGGTATGCAGCTGCTTGATCTCGGCCATCATCTCGGCGTCGACGTGCAGCCGGCCGGCGGTATCGACGATGAGTACGTCGACCACCTCGCGGCGGGCCGCTTCCAGGGCGGCACGGGCGATGGCAACGGGATCCTGGCCACCGTCGGACGGGAAGAAGGAAACCTCCACCTGTTCGGCCAGGGTCTTCAGCTGCTCGATGGCGGCCGGACGGTAGACGTCGCAGCTGACCACCATCACTTTCTTTTTCTTGCGCTCCTTCAGGAAGCGCGCGAGCTTGGCCACGGTGGTGGTTTTACCGGCACCCTGCAGGCCCGCCATCAGCACGACGGCCGGCGGCGTGGCGGCAAGGTTCAATTCCGCGTTGGCGGTACCCATGACGGCGGTGAGCTCGTCGCTGACCACCTTCACCAGGGCCTGGCCCGGCGAAAGGCTCTTCACGACCTCCTGGCCGACGGCGCGGATCTTCACCCGCTCGATCAGTGCCTGCACCACCGGCAGGGCCACGTCCGCTTCGAGCAGCGCAATGCGCACCTCGCGCAAGCTTTCGCGGATGTTTTCTTCCGTCAGGCGACCACGACCGCGCAGGCGGTTGACGGTTTCGGAAAGGCGAGAGCTCAAGGAATCGAACATGGGGTGTCGGTAGTTACGGACGGATAAGCCGGTGATTATAGCCGATGGGGCCGATGGCGCGTTTCGCCCGGGCCGGGCGCTATGCCAAACTCATCGCATGACCGCAACGCTCGTCGCCCTGACCGCCATCGCGCTGTACCTGGCCGCCGCCCTGGCGCTGGCGCGCCCCCTGTTCGGTACCCACGCCCCGATGGGCCGCCTGGCCATGTCGCTGGCGGGCATAGCCGTGGTGCTGCATGCCTGGCTGCTGCTGGGCCGCGGCACACTGGACCTGCATTTCTTTGCCGCGCTTTCGCTGGTGGCCTGGGTGGTCTCGGCCATCACCATGGGCGTGAACCTTTCAAGGCCGGTTGCGGGGCTGGGGATCTTCATCTTCCCGCTGACAGCCTTGTTCGTGGCCCTGGACGTGTTTGCAGCGCCGACGACAGGGCCCCAGCCCATGGACTGGCAGATCAAGCTGCATGTCGCCTTCGCCCTGCTTGCCTTCAGCGTGCTGTCGATTGCCGCGGTACTGGCGATCCTGCTGGCGATCCAGGAACGCGCCCTGCGCCGCAGCCAATTCAAGCATTGGTTGCGCGCCCTGCCCCCGCTCACCCTTGCCGAATCGCTGCTGTTCCGCATGATCGCCGCCGGTTTCGCGCTGCTTACGCTTACCCTGCTCACCGGTGTGCTGTTCGTCGATAACCTGTTTGGCCAGCACCTGGTGCACAAGACGGTGCTGTCGATCATCGCCTGGGCGATCTTCGGGGCGTTGCTACTGGGACGCTGGCGTTATGGCTGGCGCGGTGGGCGTGCGGTGAACCTCACCTTGCTAGGCATGGGAACGCTGTTCCTGGCCTTCATCGGTACCAAATTCGTGCTGGAGCTGGTGCTGCACCGGACGCTCTGAGCCAGCGCCGGTGCAATACCGCGTGATCGCGCGTTAGGCGCCGCTGCCCTAGGCCGTCGTCAGGTCGACGATATGCTCCGCCACGGACGCCGCTCCGTCCCGATTGGCCGGACTGTGCGAATAGGCATTATTGTGCCGATGCGTTTCCGGGGCGTTTTGCGCCATTGCTGGAGGGCTGCTGCCTGTCAATCCTATTTGAGGTGGCGGTGGCGGAGGCGGCGGAGGGGGCGGATACGATGGGCTGATAAGCAAAGGGAGTGGCATGCGTGTATTGCTCCTTGTTGTGGAGACTCAACGCTAGATCACGATGGCTGACGCCGCTTCCATATTCCGCCTACGTACTGACATCCGGACCAACCCATCGCCTGCGCGCCTTGGTGACATGGCACCAGAAACACCGAGGTGCCGGTCTCCTTGGCAAACCGCGTGAGCCGCGCGGCGGACTCGCGCACCTGGCTTACAACGATGCTATCGCGCATACGAACCCATTGCTTTCAGCATCCGCCCCCAGCGATGTAGGTCGCCTGCCCTGCTCGCCTTCAGCGTGCTGTAGCGCTCATCGATCAGACGAACATCATGCCCATGGCGCGCGCTCGATTGAAGAAGGCACTACTGCCTTGGTTGGTCTCAAGCCCGCGGTAGATGCGCATATGATCCTCACCTCGCGCTATCTGCTTGAATAGTCGGTCCATGTCGTTGATCTCCAGCAACGCAGGCCAGCTGATGCCAACGCCTGACCCGGCGGCGCGGTATACCTCGCCGATACAGACACCCGCGCTAGCGGCGAGAAGAGCGGAACCATGACTCAACGCATTCCTCTTACCGACGATCCAGTCGCGACAGGTCTGGCTATTAATGCCGAAATGATCGGCACGCGATGCCACCGGCACCTGCAGGAGAGCCGCATTGTAGTCTTCGTAGCCGTCCATGAACCCGGCCGCCATCGATTCCTCGCGCCATGGATGCGCCTGGTCATTCCGTTCCAGCGCAGCGATACACGCCCACTCCAGCGTCTCTCGGCGCGAACTGGACAGTTGTCGGCCAGCCATCACTTCGTCCACCGTTTTACCATTCAGAAAATCGTTCCGTGCGTGCGTTGCAATGGCAAGGCGTTCCAGCTCGTCTAGGAACAGATTTCGACCGATCTCGTATCGCTCGATGACGGCGGGACAAGGTTCTCCCGCGATCACCGCTTCGCTAGCCGGGCCTGCGCAGATGGCACCCATGAGCGCAGTGACTTCCTCCGACCCCGTAATGGCGTAGTCGACAGCCACCGAACGCCAGTCCTTGCGTTCCGCGACCACGGCCTGCGCGCCCTTGATGAAGCGGCCTCGCCATTCGTCAATTTCGCTAAAGTAGAATGACAAGCGATCCGCGGGGCCCTCGATCGCGAAATACGACCGGTCAATGGACTCCGCTTCGGTGCACAACAGCCGCAGGCCCGGGTGCTCGTGTGCTTGTAGCGTCTCCCTGGCCGCGCGGACAAGCTCATCGAGGCAGTTGACTTCCCTGTTGGCGTCGCGCGGTTCGCAAAAAGCATCGATGAAGCAGGCACGCCAC
>NZ_DATHFX010000210.1:0-9975 GCF_035317885.1 Pinirhizobacter sp. | reverse complement strand
CGCCGGGGTGATTTCCAACAGGTGCAGGATCACCGGCTGGTCCGGACCGAGCATGTCGCCGGCGGCAATGCGGAAAAGGAGGGCATAACCGATCTGGCCGGCAGCGCCGGTCACGGCAACACGTACGGGAGCTTTCATGGGGGATGACTCCTAACAGTCGATGGTTCAGTGAAGTTCGGCGAAGAATTCGGCGATCCGGGTCATACCCTGGTCGAGCCGGTCGTCGGGACAGGAATAGGAAATACGCAGCGCGCGCGGCTCGCCGAAGGCCGAGCCCGGCACGCAGGCCACACCCTTGGCCTCGAGCAACGCTGCGCAGAACTCCACGTCGTTGTCGATGCGCGTGCTGCCGTGGCTTTTGCCGAAGGCAACGGAGATATCGGGGAAAGCGTAGAACGCACCCTGTGGACGCGGGCAATACACACCGTCGATGGCCACCAACGCCGCATGCACGCGATCGCGCTTGACGGCGAATTCGCGGGCTTTCTGCCGTGGGATGTCCTGCGGACCGGAAAGGGCCGCCACCGCCGCGGCCGATACCACTTCGGGCAGGTTGGTGATGTGGTTGGAGTTCATCGTGGTGACGGCGCGCGCCACGGCCTCCGGAGCGGCAATGAAACCCACGCGCCAGCCGGGCATGCCGTAGGTCTTGGACAGCGAATCGACGAAGATCACGCGGTCTTTCAGTTCCGGCCTGATGTGGACGAAGTTGTGGTAGCCCACATCACCGAACACCATGGTGTTGTAGATGTCATTGGTGATCACCCACGTGTCCGGGTAGTTGGCGATGACATCGGCGAGCGCTGCGATTTCTTCTTTCGTGTACACCATGCCCGTCGGGTTGGACGGATTGTTGAACAGGAACACGCGCGGCTTGCGGGCCAGGGCTTCATCCAGTTGGGCCGGAGTGAGCTTGTAATTCTGCTCCGGCGGGCATGGCAGCAGGTTGATCTTCGCGCCGACGATCTCGGCGATGTCGACGTAGCTGGTCCAGTAGGGCGTGGGAAAGGTGATCTCGTCGCCTTCGTCCAGCAGCGCCTCGGCCAGGTTGTACAGGATGTGCTTGGCGCCGACGCCGGTACAGATGTTGGCGCGGGTATAGCCGGTGAGGCCCAGCGCTTGTATGTGGCCCAGGAAGGCATCCAGTACGGCGTCCGCGCCGCGGTTGCTGCCGTACTGGCCTGAATCGGTGTCTAGCGCCTTGCGGGCAGCATCATACACATGCGCCCCGGGAAGGAAATTGGGCACGCCGATCGAGAAATTGACGATGTCGCGACCCTCGGCCTTGAGCTTCTTCGCCTTTTCGGCGATGACCATGATGGCGCTGGGTTTGGCGCGTCCGATTCGCTGGGCAAGCTGCGGCATGCGGGTACTCGTCGTGGGCAACGGAAGGGGCAAAGCCTGAAAATTTTACCACGGCTGGCAGACTTCCCGCCCCGGCCGGTGCATGATGCGCCTACACCAACCAACGGGGAGCGGCTATGCACTGGCTTTGGGCATTCCTGATCGGCCTTGTCGTGGGCATCATCGCCAAGTTCCTGGTGCCGGGGAAAGATCCGGGTGGCTTCATCATCACCGGCTTGCTGGGCATCGCCGGCTCCCTGCTGGCCAGCTGGGCGGGCCAGCAACTGGGCTGGTATGGGCCGGAGGATTCGGCCGGCTTCATCGCCTCGCTGGTCGGCGCCATCGTGCTGCTACTGATCTGGCGGATGTTCCGGCGCCGCACCGCCTGACCGGGCGCTGGCTGGCAAAGAAGAAGGGGCCGCGCCATGCGCGGCCCCTTTGTTTTTTAGCTAGCCGAAGACCTTCCCGGCCAGGCCACTCAGGGCCGAAGTATCAAAGCCACCCTGCGGGTGCTCAGGCACCTGGCCTTGCGGGGTGAGGTGATCCACTGCTTGCGGCAACACGCCGGAAAGCTTGGCCATCAGTTCGTCGGGGCTGGTGCCCATCTTGGCCGCCGCTTCCTGTACCAGATCGCCCAGCCCCCCGCCCTGCAGGGCTTGGGAAAGTTGGGCCGGCGCTACGGGCTGGTTCTCACCCGTGCCCACCCAGGATTGGACGGCGCCACCCAGGCCATGCTGCTGGAGCATGTTGACCAGGCCGCCAACTCCGCCGGCCCGGCTGAGCAAGGCGGCGGCCACGGCCATCAGGCCGCCACCGCCCAGCGCCGATCCCAACCCGCCGTCGTTGGCGGCATTGTTCGCGGAATTGTTCGCGGCACCCTGGCCGCCAAGCAGTTCATCGAGCAGACCCATGTCGTATCTCCCGTGAAACCCCCCAGCCTTGGGAGCGTATACCCGGCAGATGACGGTTAGCCACCGCTTTCGATGGGCCCATACGGCAGCACTTTTCAGCTGGCGTCGAGCACCTTGTTCCACTCGCCCACCTGGAAGGCCTGGGCAGCCAGCAGGGCGTCGACATCGCCTTCCACCACGACCTTCTCGATGATGTCGTCCTGACGGATCTGGTTGACCACGGCCATGTCCTCGGGCGAGATCACTTCGCCGAACACGCTGTGCTTACCATCCAGCCACGGGGTGGCACCGTGGGTGATGAAGAACTGGCTGCCGTTGGTGCCCGGGCCGGCGTTGGCCATGGAGAGCACGCCCGGCTTGTCGTGGCGCAGGGAAGGGTCGAACTCGTCGCCAAAGCGGTAACCCGGACCGCCGCGGCCGCTGCCCTCGGGGCAACCGCCCTGGACCATGAAATCGTTGATCACGCGGTGGAAGGTCAGGCCGTCGTAGTAGCCGCGCCGGGCCAGGTTGACGAAATTGGCCACGGTGAGCGGCGTCTTGTCGTCGTGCATGCGGATGTGGATCGGGCCTTTGGTCGTGCGCAGGGTAACGGTGATCGGCATGGGAATCCTTCGGTGTTCCTGGAATGACCGCCACGGGGCATGGCGGACGGCAATGGGGGCAAGAGCATACCCGACCCCACGTGGGGGGGCCGTCCACGCGATTCAACCGGACGTGAGCGCCAGGTGGCTGGCGGTGAGTTTCCCCGGTCCTCGCGGCCGGGCACCCGCAGGCACCGCATCCTCGGGCAGGGCCCTGCCCGTGGCCAGGTGAGCCATGAGTCGATCCAGCGCGGCATAGCCGTAAGGCAGGAGCGGCACGTGGCGATCACCGAAATCCGGGAATGCCAGGAAGGCGTCGAAATGCTGCGCGTGGGGCACGCGCCAGTACACCGGCGAGCGGCCCGAGGCGCGCAACCACGCCACGTAAGGGTCGGCGCTGAACGTGGCAGGGACCAGCCCGTCGGCGGCGCCGTGGACCACGATCACCGGCAAGCCTTCGGCGGGGAGGCTGACGCGGGTGGCATCGACCGAGCGACGCAGTTTTGCAGCATCCGTCGACGTGCCGTCCCACAGCGCGCGAAGCCCCTGCTCGCCCGGCAGGTTCGCGTCCATGCCGGGCATGGTGCCGCCGGGCATGGCCACGCCAGGGCCGGGCGGCACGCCGCTGGCGTCGGACCACCAGGTAGGCCGCAATGCCGGCATCGTGTTGCGGAAAACGAAGCCACAGGGCATGCGATCGGGCGGGCAGCGTAGATACGACGATGCGTACGTCGCGCCCAACGCGCGCCAGAGATCCAGCGATGTGGATGACGCCGCCGTGGCCAGCGATTCATCGCGCCAGCCAGTGCCCCGCAGCCGTGCCAGTGCATCGGCCGCCTGCGCCGTCGGGGTGGCCCCTTCGACCAGGCCAAGCGCGCGCAGGCTGGCGCCACGGACGACCCACGGCAACGGCGAGCCGCCCATCGCCTGCGCGAATGGCGCACTAGCGAAATGCGGCGAGGTAAGCGCGCAAGGCAACAACAGCGCAGCTTCCGTGGCGTAGTCGTACAGGGGCCGTCCACGCCCGGGCACGTGGATGTTGGGCTCCAGGGCGACCACGCCGGACAGTACACCGTCGGTATCGTCGCCGGCGGCGCGCAGCACCGCGCCACCGCCGTTGGAAAGACCGGTGGCGATGATCCGAGTATTGGCCGGCGTGAACGGGGCAAGCCGAGGATAGGCGCGGTCGAGCATCGCCAGGCCAAACCGCGCAGCCGCCAGCACGTGGCGTCCCCAGTCGGCCTCGGGGTTGTCCTGCGAGTGGGCATGCTTGACGCCCAGGCCATCGAGCGGGCCCAGTCCCTCCACGGCGAATTCCAGCGGCGCCTCGCCCACGCGCGCACGGCGCCCGTCAAGCGCCACGCCGCTCATGTCCGAAGGATCGAAATACCCGGCCCCCGCGCCCTTGTCGGTGTAGGCCACGGCGAAACCGCGCGGCAAAGCCCAGCCACCGGCCAGGGCGATCGCGCCATAGACGCCACGCGACCCGGATGAAGGCGCCACCACCAGGCAGCGCGCCTTCTCGTCGAAGGCGTCGGGCGCCTGCAGCAGCACGCGATGCGGGAAACGTGCGCCGTCGAGGGTGTCGAAGGCGGTGAATTCACGGCCGGGTACATCCGGCACGGCCCCATAAACCTCGCCGAAGCCACCGAGTACACCGAAATCGGCAATGCCCTTCCAGCTCGACTGGATGGCACGGCGGCGAAGTTCTTGCGATGTGGGGGCAAAGGGATTGGCGCACGAGGGCACCAGGCCAACCAGGCCCGCCAGGCCCAGGCCGGCACTGAGCAGGTCGTCGCCGTGCCGGTGATCGGTGACGCGGACCTCCGGCATGAGCCTTCCTTAAGGTAAGGGATGGCAACGATAGCTGCTGCGCCGACGGCCGCGATAGGGTGACTATTGTTAATGATTCATGCGGATGCCACCGATTGCCCGTATACTAAGCGGCTTCCTTAACCACGAAAGGTGCTCCGGCCACGAGCCGGGGGGTCCGGGCATGTCCATCGAAAAACTGCGCAATATCGCCATCGTCGCCCATGTCGACCATGGCAAGACGACCCTCGTCGACCAGCTGCTCAAGCAGTCCGGCACGCTCGCCGAGCGTACCGTGCTTGCTGAGCGCGCGATGGACTCCAACGACCAGGAAAAGGAACGTGGCATCACGATCCTTGCCAAGAACACCGCCATCAGGTGGCGCGACAACCGCATCAACATCGTCGACACCCCAGGCCATGCCGACTTCGGCGGCGAGGTCGAGCGCGTGCTGTCGATGGTCGACTCGGTGCTGATCCTGGTCGATGCCCTGGACGGCCCGATGCCGCAGACGCGCTTCGTCACCAGCAAGGCCTTCGCCATGGGCTTCAAGCCCATCGTGGTGGTGAACAAGGTCGATCGCCCCGGCGCCCGCCCGGACTGGGTCGTCGACCAGGTGTTCGACCTGTTCGACAAGCTCGGCGCCACCAATGAGCAGCTGGATTTCCCCATCGTCTACGCCTCGGCCCTGAACGGCTATGCGAGCCTCGATTCGGAAACCCGCGAAGGCGACATGACCCCGCTGTACGAAGCGATCATGCAGCACGTGTCCAAGCCGGATGTCGATCCGGACGGTCCGTTCCAGATGCGCATCAGCCAGCTCGACTACAACAGCTTCGTCGGCCTGATCGGCATCGGCCGCATCCAGCGCGGCAAGATCAAGAAGAACATGCCCGTCAGCATCGTCGGCCCGGATGGCAAGAAGCGCCAGGGCAAGGTGCTGCAGGTGCTCGGCTTCATGGGCCTGGAACGCATCGAAGCGGAGGAAGCCGAGGCCGGCGACATCGTGGCCATTTCCGGCGTCCAGGAACTGGGCATCTCCGATACCGTTTGCGCGCTCGACTTCCCCGAGGCACTGCCGGCCCTCACAGTGGACCAGCCGACCATCAGCATGACCTTCCAGGTGAACAATTCCCCGTTCGCCGGCAACAAGGACCTCTCCGGCGGCAAGTTCATCACCAGCCGCCAGCTGCGCGAGCGCCTGGAGCGCGAGACGCTGCACAACGTGGCGCTGAAGGTCGAGGAAGGTTCCGATCCCGATAAATTCCTGGTGTCCGGCCGCGGCGAACTGCACCTGTCGGTGCTGATCGAAAACATGCGCCGCGAAGGCTACGAACTGGCCGTGTCCCGCCCCGAGGTGATCATCAAGGAAATCGACGGCGAGCTGAAGGAGCCGGTCGAGCAGCTGGTGATCGACATCGAAGAGCAGCACCAGGGCGGCGTGATGGAAAAGCTCGGCGTCCGCAAGGGCCAGCTGAAAAACATGGAGTCCGACGGCAAGGGCCGCGTGCGCCTGGATTACATGATCCCGGCGCGGGGCCTGATCGGCTTCCAGAACGAGTTCAAGACCCTCACCCAGGGCTCGGGCCTGCTCTCGCACGTGTTCGACCACTACGGCCCGAAGGAAACCGGCGCCATCGCCAAGCGCCTGAATGGCGTGATGATCGCCAACGCCCCCGGCGCCACCCCGGCCTATGCACTGGGCCCGCTGGAAGAGCGCGGCAAGCTGTTCGCCGCCGAAGGCGACAACATATACGAAGGCCAGCTGATCGGCATCCACTCCAAGGACAACGACCTCACCGTCAATGCCATCAAGACCAAGCCGCTGACCAACATGCGCGCGTCAGGCAAGGACGATGCCATCAAGCTCACCCCGGCGATCAAGTACTCGCTGGAGCAGGCGCTCGATTTCATCGAGGACGATGAGCTGGTGGAAGTGACCCCGAAGGAAATCCGCCTGCGCAAGAAGCACCTGACGGAAAACGACCGCAAGCAGGCGTCCCGCAAGGGTTGATCCCAATCGGGGACAGGCAGAAAGAGCCCGGCGTTGCCGGGCTTTTTTTATTCCCGCTACCATGGGGGAATGCCAACATCCCCTACCGAAGTATTGCTCTCATGGAGTGGCGGCAAGGATTGCCTGATGACCCTGCAGCGGCTGCGGGAGGATGCGTCATGGCGCGTGGTGGGTTTGCTCACCACGGTCAACCGCAGTTTCCAGCGCATCGCCATGCACGGCGTGCGGCGGGATATCCTCCAAGCGCAGGCCCGGGCGCTGGGTCTTCCGCTGGTGGTGGCCGAACTGGAATGGCCTTCGAGCAACGATGCCTACGAGGCCGCCTTCGCCGCGGCGCTGACCGAGGCCCAGGCGCGCTGGCCGGGCCTTCGGCACATCGCCTTCGGCGATCTGTTCCTTGAGGACGTCCGGGCGTATCGCCAGAAGCAGCTTGCGCCACTGGACTGGGAGGGCATCTTCCCGCTTTGGGGCGAAGACACCACCGCACTTGCCCATCGCTTCGTCGCCGAAGGCCACCTTGCCCGGCTTTGTTGCGTGGATACGCAACAACTGCACGGCCGTTTCGCCGGGCACGCCTTCGATGCCAGCCTGCTGGCGTCGTTGCCCGGCAGCGCCGATCCCTGCGGCGAACGGGGTGAATTCCACACCTTGAGTTTTGGCGGCCCGCTTTTCGAGCACGATCTTGCCTTGCGCCAGGGGGAATTGGTGATGCGCGACGAACGCTTCCGCTACTGCGATTTTCTCCTCGATGACTGACGACACGGTCGAGCACGTCCTGCCGGACGTGATGCTGCCAGGGCTGCGCCTGGTGTTCTGCGGCACCGCGGCGGGCACGCGCTCGGCGCGGCAACGGGCGTACTACGCCCATCCCGGCAACATGTTCTGGCGCACCGTGCACGGGGTGGGCCTGACGCCACGCCTTCTTCGTCCCGAGGAATTTCCCTTGCTACCGAGCTTCGGCATCGGCCTCACCGACCTTGCCAAGCACCACCACGGCAACGATGACGAGCTTCCCCGCGATGCCTTCGACTCAGCTTCGCTGCGCATGAAAATCGACCGCTTCTCGCCACACGTGCTGGCCTTTACCAGCAAGAATGCCGCCCGCGCTTTCTATGGCCGCGACGTGGCCTTCGGCGAACAGCCCGCCCTGCTGGGCACCACACGATGCTTCGTGCTGCCTTCGCCGTCGGGCCAGGCGCGCGCGTCGTGGCGGATCGAGCCCTGGGCGGACGCGGCATCGGCCGCGCTCAGTCACTGAATCAATACGTAGGCGTCGAGCGGTACTTGCGCACGTCGTCGATCTGCACCGGTGGCGCGTTGTTGCCCCACGAGCGGCGGATGTAGGTGGTGACATCGGCCACCTCCTGGTCGCTGAGCTTCTGGGCGAAAGGCGGCATTGAATACGGACGGCGGTTGCCGGCCGTGACCGGGGCGAAGCCGCCGGAGAGCACGATGCGGATGGCATTGACGCCTACCGGCTCGGCCACCGACGAATTGGCATCGAGCGGTGGATAGACACCGGCCACACCGCTGCCCGACACGCCATGGCAACCGGCGCAGCCATCGGCGTAGATCTTCTGCCCGCGTGCCATCGATGCACTGGCGTCGATGTCGTTGCCCTGATCGGGCGCGGGGCGCGGCGGTAGCGATTGCAGGTAGATCGCAATGGCGGCAAGGTCGCCGTCGGACAGGTACTGCGTGCTCATCTGCACTACTTCGGCCATCGGGCCAAACGCGGTGCCGCGTGCCGAGCGACCGGTCTTGAGAAGGTCGACGATGTCCTGTTGGCGGAAGTTGGCCAGGCCTCCCCCCTTGGCCGTACTGAGGTCGGTTGCGTACCAGTCCTGCACCGGGATCAGGCCGCCGGCCAGGCGCGGCGAACTCACCGTGGCGCCCAGCGAGTTACGCGCCGTGTGGCAATCGTTGCAGTGGCCCGGCCCCTGCACCAGGTAGGCGCCCCGGTTCCATGGCGCCGACTTCGACGGGTCGGGGACATATTCCCCCTTGTCGAAATAAAGCAGGCGCCAGGCGCTCATCAACGAGCGCATGCTGTACGGCCAGCTCAACTGCGGCTCGTCGTTCCGGCGCGACACCCTCGGCACCGTGGCCAGGAAATCGTACACGGCGTCGACGTCCGCGCGCGTCATCCTGGTGTACGAGGTGAACGGGAACGCCGGGTACAGCAAGGTGCCATCGCGCGATACGCCATCGTGCATCGCAAGGTAGAACTCGTCCTTCGTCCACGCGCCGATGCCCGTGGCGCGATCGAAGCTAATGTTGGGCGTGGGGATGCCGCCGAACGGCGTGCCCACGACGCGACCGCCAGCAAAGGGGGCGCCATTGCGGGCGGTATGGCACGAGGCGCAATCACCGGCGGTGGCGAGATAGCGGCCACGCTCTACCGACGCCGTATCGGCATGGGCCACGGCAAACCCCGCCAGCACCATGCCCAGGGCGAGCGCGGCGCGGAACACGATGTTCGATGCGCGCATGGTCTTAGCTCCCTACGCTGCCGCAGCGAAGCGGCATGGTGACCGAACCCGCCGCCTGGGGGTGCGGGTCATCTGGAATCGGATGGGTCGCAAGGTAGGCTGCTGCGGCGCTGATGTCGGCATCGGAAAGATGGCTGACTATGGTGGCCATGCAATCGGGCGCGGCGGCGCGGCGCGTGTCGGTGCGCCAGGAACCCAGCTGGGCGCTGAGGTAGTCGTACGGCAGGCCGATCAACCCGGGAATGTCCGGCTGCACACCGGTAAGGTTGCTGCCGTGGCATGCGGTGCACGCCGGCACGCCGCGTGCCTTGTCGCCTTGCGTCACCAGTGCCTCGCCACGTGCTTTCTGCGCCGCCGTCATGGCGGGCGCGGGATGGGTTCGGTAAGGCACGTCCTGGGCGGTGAAGTAGCCGGCGATCTCGCGCAGGTAGTCGTCATCCAGCGGACGGACGGTGTATTCCATGATCGCGTAATGGCGCAGGCCGTTGCGGAAGTCCTGCAATTGCCGCACCAGGTAGGCCTGCGGCTTGCCCGCCAGGCGCGGGAAGAACGCATTGTCGGAGCCCTCGCCGGACTCGCCATGGCAGGCCGTGCAGCTGGCGATGCGTTGCTTGAGCGTGTCGGGCACCTTGGGCGCACCCGTCGGCGCGGCATGCACGGCCATGCCCGCAACCAGTAGCGCCAGCAACAGGGCAGCGCAACGCAACAAGCGGCTCATGGCTTCTCCCTGAGTGGCGGCGACTGCTGGGGCTGCATCGATGGATTGTAAACTCCGCCCGTAGTGCTAACGTGAGACAGATCGCCGCACAGGGGAATCCAAC
>NZ_DATHFX010000209.1:0-3757 GCF_035317885.1 Pinirhizobacter sp. | reverse complement strand
GCTGCGATGCAGGGGCCCGGCCAGCAGGCCCGGATCGGCCAGGCTTTGCAGCAAGTCGCGGTCCGCCACGATCAGGTCATGCCATGGCGCCAGTTCGATCGCCGCTTCGTCAAGCGACGCGCGCGGCAAGCACAAATGCGCCCGTTTCAGCGCCAGGCCCCGCGCCCATGAGCTAAAACCGAAGGCGTCCTCAGGCACTCGAGCCATGCGATCGGGCTCTTCCAGGAGCCCCAGGACACTGGGTTCATGGCGTCTGGCCGTTGGCTCACGCGCGTCGAACAAACACACCGAAAGTGCTGCCTGATGATGAATCGCGAGGGCTCCGCCCACTTCCATGGCTGGCGTTGGGCAGTCGCGATGCCCTGACGCAAGCACAAGGATGTCATGCAGCGCGGACCCTGGCCAGGCTTCCGATCCCGGTGTGGTATCGAGGATCGCTTCTTCGCCATAGGACTTGATGGACATGATCATGCACCCGTTGATTCAACCGCTTCCAGCGCGGAATGGGACGATGCCGGGCGCGATGTGAAGGTCGCTCCTGGTCGACTGACCAGGACAGGTACCGGCGACCGCGCCACCAGCGCATCGACGCAGCGCGGATGAAAAATTTGCGACAGGCTGTGATGGTCGTGAGCCCCAACGGCGATGAGGTCGCAGCCACACTCACTTTGTGTGTGCAGGATGGCGCGAACTGCATTTGCGTCGAAGCACACTCGTGTCTCGCAGGGGACACTGGCGTGTTCGGCGAGAGCGCGGATCGTCGCCACATGCTGTTCGGCGCGAGCAACCAGCGCCTCATCCGGCACGACCTCCGCGGCTTGCTGCGTCTTTGCAGCGAGGTAGGGGCCGCGGTAAGGCAGCAGTGCATGCATCACCACGACGCTGCCCTTCCCTGCTTCAGCCACGCCTATCGCAATACGTGCGGCTCGAAGGGATTCCTCACTGCCATCGGTTGCGATCAGGATTTTCTTGAACATGGTTATGCTCCCTTCTGCGGTAGATGTTGTTGTAAGCGACTACGCAGGTCGACCACTTGATGCAGGTCAAGGATGAAAGCATTTGCCACGCCGCACGTCGATCCTGACGACCATCAGGGGGATGTTGATGTCCATGGCCCGCAGCCTAGGGGGCCTTGTGGACCCCGCACTTGACCAAGGTCAAGTGCGATCGCAACGACCTGGGTAAGGATGGCATCAACCAACTCAAGGAGTGTTGTCATGCAACGACTTATCGGCAAGGTGGCGGTGATCACAGGTGGCTCCAAAGGCATTGGTGCGGCATGTGCAAAGCGGATGGTCGAGCACGGCGCCCGGGTGTGCATCGCCGATATTGATGATGTGCACGGGGAAGCCCTGGCGAAGGTGCTGGGATCCTCGGCGATTTATGTCCATGCAGATGTCACCGCCGAAGCCAACGCAGTGGACGTCATGGCCAAGACCACGGCCGCTTTCGGGGGCGTGGACGTGCTCGTCAACAATGCAGGTATCACCGGCGCCAACAAACCCACCGATGAGTTGTCGGAAGCGGAATGGGACCTGGTCCAGGCGGTGAATGTAAAAGGAGTGTTTCTGTTCACCAAGCACGTCATTGACCGCATGCGCGAACGCGGTGGCGGCAGCATCATCAACCTGTCCTCGATCTATGGTTTGGTCGGTGCACCGGACATCCCGGCCTACCATGCTTCGAAGGGCGCCGTGCGCCTGATGAGCAAGACCGATGCCCTGTTGTTTGCCGATGACGGAATCCGGGTGAATTCAATTCATCCCGGTTTTATCTGGACCCCACTGGTTGAAGACTTCATCCGGAGTGGAACGGGTGACGAAGATGAGGAGCGGCGCATTCTGGATGGGCGCCACCCGCTGGGTCACATGGGCGATCCCGACGACATTGCCTGGGGGGTGGTCTATCTCGCTTCGGACGAAGCCCGGTTCATTACCGGTAGCGAGTTGGTGATCGATGGCGGCTACACGTGCAGGTGATGACGATGATTGAACATATTCTTATTCCCACCGATGGATCGTCGGCCGCGAAGGCTGGTGTTGAACAGGGTGTCGCCCTGGCGGCGCTCCTTGGCGCCCAGGTTACCTTTTTGGCCTATGCCCAATCCTTGGCGGATCAGGCCGGCGTGCTGCAAGGGGGATGCATGGTGGACAATCGGCGTGTTGATCAGGCCATCTGTGCAGCCGCTCACCAGCATAGCTGCGATTTGATCGTGATCGGTTCAGCCCGTACCCCCGCCAAAGGGCTATTTACGCCGTCCAGTTGCGCCCGCCGCCTGGCCGGCGAGGCGCCTGTGCCCGTGTTGATCGTGCACTGATTGATCCAGGTCAAGAGGCCGTTTCCGCAGCGGCGTAGAACGTCATCTACCGTCCGGGCGATTCCGGACAGCAACCTGGGAGATGTTCATGCAAACCTCAACTGTTGACCAGACGCCCCGTAACGCAATCGCAGGCGATCACTGGATCGAAACCCTTCGTGACGGCAGCCATGTGCAGGTGCGCCCTCTTCGCGCCGACGATCGTGCGCGAGAAACCGAGTTCATCCGCCGCCTGTCGCCGCAAGCGCAGCGGTTCCGTTTCCTGGGTGAGTTCCGCGATCCGCCCGAGCGCCTTGTTGACCAACTCATGGCGGTGGATGGGGCGAAGGACGTCGCACTGGTAGCGCTGGCCCACGATGATGGCGAACTGCGGGAGGTGGGCATCGCCCGTTATAGCGCCAGCGACCACCACCGCACCTGCGAATGTGCGGTCACCGTGGCCGACGACTGGCATGACCGCGGATTGGGCTACATGTTGATGCGCCACCTGATCGACGTAGCCCGGCGCAACGGATTCCACCGGATGTTCTCCCTGGACTCCAGCGCCAACGGGCCCATGCGCGAGTTGGCATCGTCGCTTGGTTTCCGACGCGAAGAGGATCCGGGCGATGCCACGCTGGTCACCCACACGCTGGACTTCTGAGGTCGCCATGAACGTGTTCCATCCTGCGCGTCCACTGCCTCCTGGCCCTGCTGCACACGCCGTCAAGGCGTGGTCGGACATTCTTGCACTGGTCAGTTCGACCTCGCCATGGAGCCCTGCCGCCTTGACGGCGGCTGCATTGGCTCAGACCCATGGCAGTGTCCTCACGGGGTGTTACATCGAGGCTGAGCTTCGATCCCTGATGGGGGCCGACACCGACCAACCTGAGTTTGCGCTGCTGCGCCAGCACCCAAGTCAATGCGCCGAGCGCCAGGCGGAGCCTGAATTTCGCGCACTGGCGCGCCGCTACGGAATAAATCGTTCGCGCTGGGAAGTGGCTGCCACGGGGATTGCCCGAACGCTGCGCCAGCTGGCACCGTGGCACGACCTGGTAGTGATGGAGCGTGACCTGGCCGGCGAGGATCGCGTCATCGAGGTGTTGGGCGAGGCACTTTTGGCCTGCAAGGTTCCTTGCATCCTGCTGCCATCGGGCCCCACCGCATTCCGGGACTTCCCCCGGGTCGTGGTGGCCTGGGACGGCAGCATGCAAGCCACGCGCTCCCTTCATGCTGCCCTGCCCCTGCTTCAGAACGCGACGAAGGTTGTCCTGCTCGACGGCTTCGTGCGGTCGTCGGACGAGGACATCGTCCCGAGCTTTGATCCGTGCGAGTACCTCTCCGAGCACGGCGTCCATGTGCGGCATCAAGTCATCCATGCCGATGCTCGCACGTCCGGCAGCGTCATTCTCGAAAGTGCACGTTTGCATGAAGCGGACCTCGTAGTCATGGGGGCGTACG
>NZ_DATHFX010000208.1:0-5655 GCF_035317885.1 Pinirhizobacter sp. | reverse complement strand
GACGGAGGCCAAGGAAGCGCTCAACTTCCAGATCACCGTGATCATCGGCTACGTGATCTGCTGGATCCTCACCATCATCATCATCGGCGTGTTCCTGACCTGGGTGCTTTGGATTTTCAACCTGGTCATGTGCATCATCGCAGCGACCCGGGTGAGCTCCTCCGGATCGTACCGCTACCCGTTGGCCCTGCGCCTGGTCAACTGACGCGTTCGACAGCGAACCGGGCGAGTGCGGCAAGGGTCTTGCCGCGTTCGCCCATTGGTTCGACCGCGGTGAGCGCTTCGCCGACGAGTTCGTCCAGGCGTTGACGCGAGGCCTCGATGCCGATGATCGAGACGAAGGTGGGTTTGTCGGCCGCGGCATCCTTGCCCTGCGTCTTGCCGATCACGGCGGCGTCGCCTTCGACGTCGAGGATGTCGTCGCGTACCTGGAAGGCCAGGCCCACGGCACGGCCAAACCTGTCCAGTGCATCGAGCGTAACGGCGTCGCGGCAGCCGCTGGCGAGCGCGCCGAGCATCACCGAGGCCCGGATCAGCGCCCCAGTCTTGTAATCGTGCATGCGCTCGAGTTCGTCCAGGCCAAGGCGATGCCCTACGGCTGCGAGGTCGAATGCCTGGCCGCCCGCCATGCCCTCGGCGCCGCAGGCGCGGCCGAGCACCTGCAGCATGCGCAGGCGCGTATCCGCATTGTCGATGTCCGTGGCGTCGGCCAGGATCTCGAAGGCCAGGGCCTGCAGGGCGTCGCCGGCGAGGATCGCCATGGCTTCGCCGAAGACGATGTGGCAGGTGGGCCTGCCGCGGCGCAGGGCGTCGTCATCCATCGCCGGCAGGTCATCGTGCACAAGCGAATAGGCATGGATGAATTCCACCGCGCAGGCGGCGGCGTCCAGTGCATCGAGGTTCGCGTGCAGCGCGATGCCGGCGGCGTACACCAGCAACGGGCGTAGCCGCTTGCCGCCACCAAGTACCGCATAGCGCATGGCGCGATGCAGTTCGACGGGTGGCTGGTGCTCGGCGGGAAGGGCTTGGGCGAGGGCGTGGTCGGCGCGTGCGATCAGGGTGTCGATCGACGGCGCGGCCTCATGATTCAGGTTCAAAGGGTTCGGCGGTGTCGGGCGCGTCGGGATCGAGCAGCAGGCGCACGCGCTGCTCGGCCTGTTCCAGCGCGCGCTGGCAGGTGCGATACAGTCCGATGCCGCGCTCGAAGGAGGACAGTGACTCGTCGAGCGAAAGCTCGTTGCCTTCCATGCGCGTGACCAGTTGTTCGAGTTCGTCCAGCGAGTGTTCGAATTCAGCGACGGACGGCGTGGCAGGGGGAGTCGACATGGGCGACAAACTAGCTCAGCAGCGGCTTGGATTCAATCGTTTACGTGCGCAACATGCACGCTTTCGATCCATGGCAGGGCTTCGGTTGACCACCATAATCCGGGTACCGCGACCAGCTCCGGGCCGATGAAAAGCAGCGGCAGCCGCTGGCGCCGCCAGGGCGGCACGGCATCGCGCTGGAAGAGATCGCGCAGTTCCCGGGTATGGGCCTCGCCGGCCGGGCGGATACGCTCCCCCCCGCGGCGCAGGCGCACCGTGAGTCCAGGCAGGCTGGATCCGGCCTCGGCCTGCAACATGGCGCCGCCGGGCACGGTGAGCGCGTCGCCGTTCCAGGGGGCTTCCCAGTGGGCCGGCGGTGGCGGATGGCGGCGCACCGCGTGCAGCCCGCCACGCCACACGTGCACCTCGGTGTCCCGCCAGCCCACGCAGGGCACGCGGTCGGCCGCGGCATGGGCGATCTGCGCCTCGAGCTGCCGGCGCTGGGCGGTGGTGGGTGCGCGCAAGCCGCGCCCATGTAGCCACGCTTCGAGCAGCGGTACGCGCAAGGCTTCGTGCAGGGCCAGCCAGCCGGCGGCATCCAGCGCGCCGCCGCGGTCGAGGGCCTGGCACGCCTGCCGCCAGTTCCCTTCGATGAAATCCGCGGCTGCCGCGCTCGCGTTTGCCGCATGCACGATGCTTTCGGCGGCCTGGGGCCAGTGCCGTGCCAGGCGCGGCACGATCTCGGCGCGAAGGTATGAGCGGGCTATGGCGTGGTCGGCGTTGGAGGGATCCTCCACGGGAGTGAGCCGATGGCGATCGAGGTATTGGCGAAGCTGCGCCTGCGGAACGTTGAGCAACGGCCGCAGTAGCCGGCCGCGTCCGAGCGGACGCGACGAGGGGATCCCGCCCAGCCCGGCAGGGCCCGCCCCGCGCAGCAGCTTCAGTAGCACCGTTTCCACCTGGTCGTCGCGGTGGTGGGCCAGCAGGAGTACTTCGTCTTCGCCAAGGTGCGCGGCGAAGGCCGCATATCGTGCGTCGCGGGCAGCGGCCTCCGGGCCCTGGCCGGAGGCCCCGTCCACCTGGACCCTGACGACGGTGAGCTGGACACCCAGGCCATCACAGAACGATGCACAGCGCCGCGCCCAGTCGTCGCTGGACTGCTGCAACCCATGGTTCACGTGCAGGGCGCGCAGCTTCGCCGGCCGCGTGGCGGCGACCGCGTGCAGCAAGGCCATCGAATCGCCGCCGCCGCTGAAGGCGACGCAGAGCGGGGCATCGGCGGGCAGGGCCGCCAGGGCCGTCGCCAGGTTCACGGCTTTGGCTTCGCCCGTACGAAGACGGCCTTGCCGTTGCCTACCTGCTGTTCCTCGATCTCGAAGAGGCCAATGCCGTTCAAGAGTCCGGAGAGCTTGCTGTAGCCGTAGTTGCGCGAATCGAAATCGGTGGACTGCTTGCTCAGGATGCTGCCCACCGCACCAAGGGAGGCCCAGCCGTCGTCGTTGGAGGCGCCGTCGATGGCGTTGCGCAGCATGTTCATCAGTTTCGTGTCGGAGCGCAGTTCCTTCGCCGTCCGCTGCACGGGGGCCTGGTTGGGTTCTTCCTTGGCGACGGTGCGCATGAAGACGTCGGTGTAGATGAACTTGTCGCAGGCCATGCGGAAGGCCTCGGGTGTCTTGCGCTCGCCGAAGCCGAACACGGTGAGGCCCGATTCACGGATACGCGATGCCAGGCGGGTGAAGTCGCTGTCGCTGGAGACCAGGCAGAAGCCGTCGAGCCGCCCGGTGTAGAGCAGGTCCATGGCGTCGATGATCATCGCCGAGTCGGTCGCGTTCTTGCCCTTGGTGTAGGCGAACTGCTGGATCGGCTGCACGGCATGCGCCGGGAGGGCGTCCTTCCAGCCGGAGAGGTTGGTGCGCGTCCAGTCACCGTAGATGCGTTTGACGTGCGCCGCGCCGTAGATGGCGACCTCGGCCATGAGGCCTTCGATAATGGCCGGCGACGCGTTGTCGGCATCGATCAGGACGGCAAGCTTGGTTGTGGCCATGGGGGTTTCGGCACGTGGCGGAACGAGCCTGGGATGATGCCACTTACTCGGCGTAGGCGCCGTAGCCGCGCAGCCGCTGGTAACGCTTTTTCAGCAGATCGTCGATCGGCATGGCTTCCAGTTCGTCGAGCTGGTTCATCAGCACCGCCTTCAGGCGTGTGGCCATCGACGACGGGTTGCGGTGGGCGCCGCCCAGCGGCTCGCGGACGATCTTGTCGACCAGGCCGTTCTCCAGCAGGCGGGGGGCGGTCAGTCCCATGAACTCAGCCGCGTCCTTGGCCTTGTCGGCGCTCTTGAACAGGATCGAGGCGCAGCCCTCGGGAGTGATCACCGAATAGGTGGAATATTGCAGCATGATGGTGCGGTCGCCCACGCCGATGGCGAGCGCTCCGCCTGAGCCACCTTCGCCGGTGACGGTACAGATGATCGGCACGCGCAGCTCCGACATTTCCATCAGGTTGCGGGCGATGGCCTCGGACTGGCCGCGTTCCTCGGCATTGATGCCCGGCCATGCACCGGCGGTATCGATGAAGGTGAAGAGCGGCAGGCTGAACTGCTCGGCCATCTTCATCAGGCGCAGCGCCTTGCGGTAACCCTCAGGGCGCGGCATGCCGAAGTTGCGTTTGACCTTGCTCTTGGTGTCGCGGCCCTTCTGGTGGCCGATGATCATGACCGAGCGGCCATTGATCCGGCCCAGGCCACCGACGATGGCGGCGTCGTCGGCGAACATGCGGTCGCCGGCCAGCTCGTGGAATTCTTCGCACATGCCGTTGATGTAGTCCAGCGTGTACGGCCGCGCCGGGTGGCGCGAGAGCTGGCTGATCTGCCAGGGCGTGAGGTTGCGGAAGATCTCCGCCGTCTTGACCTTGAGTTTCTCGCGGAGCTTGCCCACTTCCTCGTCGATGTTGAACGCCTGGCCATGGCTGGCATGGCGAAGCTCTTCGATCTTCGCGTCCAGTTCGGCGATGGGTTGTTCGAAATCGAGGAAGTTGGGATTCATGGTTTACGCGCAAGGGGCCAAACGAGAATTATACCGGCGCGGCAAGCCGGCGGGTGTGCGCTGCCGTATGGTCTTGCGGTGGGCGGCTTTTTCATCCGTCCGGGGCGGTCTTGGGCTATTCCTGTGGCCTGGCAAGGCGAAGCTCGGCGGTCAGCACCCCGGGAATCACCCGCAGTGCCCGGAGGAGGTCGGGCAGGGCCTTGACCTTCCATTCCTCACCCAGCTCCATGTCGGCCTGGGCGACCGTGTTCCGGTAGCCAAGCAGCATCAGCGGGGTGCGGCCGCCTTTGTAGCCTGCCAGGGCGTGACGCAGGTGGGTGTTGAAGTCGGGGCCGATGCCGTTGACCTTCACGCGCAACAGCCGCGCGTAGTGCTCGCAGGCAACGGAGAGCGAATAGGCCCTGCGCGCCCGCAGCTGGTAGCCGCCGGCGAAATCGTCGAAGCGCAGGCCGCCCTCGACGATGATCAGCTGGTCGCGCGTGAGCAAGGGCGCGGCCTCGGTGAACACCTCACGGAAGAAGCTGCATTCGATCTGCCCGGTGGCATCCTCGATCCGCACGAAGGCATCGCTGTCGCCGCGCTTGCGCATGCCCGTCACCATACCGGCCACGGTCCAGGGCGTTTCCGGCGTGCGGCGGAAGCGGTTGGCGTTCTCGTCGTCGTCCTGGCGCCGCGGGCGCGGTGGCTGGTAACGCTGGGGGATCTCGCCGATCGGGCAGCTGGCGAGCTGGGCCAGGGTGTCGGCCCAGGGATCAGTGGGGTGCCCGGAAAGGTAATGGCCCAGCGTCTCGCGTTCGCCGTGCAGCAGTTGTTCGAGCGGCCATTCGGGCACGGATCCTGACAGCTGGATCACCATGGGTTTGCCGGCGGCCTGGCCGAAGATGTCCACCTGGCCGGCGGCGCGGTTCTTCGCATCCTGGTCGGCGGCCTTCATCGCCTCGGGGATGTGCATCATCATGGTGGCGCGGTTGATGCCAAGACCGGTAAGCGCACCGGCCTGCACCAGGGCTTCCATGGTGCGCTTGTTGAGCTTGGTGCTACCCACGCGCTGGCAGAAGTCGACAAGGGAAGTAAACGGGCCGCTGGCGGCCCGTTCGGCGACGATGGCCTCGCACACGCCCTGGCCCACGCCCTTGATCGCTCCCAGGCCGTAGCGCACTACCTTGGATTCCGTAGCATGGAACATCCAGCCGGAGCTGTTGACGTCCGGCGGCAGCACGGTGATGCCGATCGCGCGCGTCTCTTCCAGGAAGGTCACCACCTTGTCGGTGTTGTCCATGTCCGAGGAGATCGTCGCCGCCATGAA
>NZ_DATHFX010000207.1:0-6408 GCF_035317885.1 Pinirhizobacter sp. | reverse complement strand
ACCTTCGTGTCCGCGCCGCCTTCTACGTGCGGCAGCACCGCGAGCTTTGCGTGATCGAGGTCCGCCGTCATGTCCAGGCGTTCGATGTGCACCGGCGCCACAGGTTCCAGCCAGACCGTCTGCCAGATGCCGGTGGTGGCGGTGTACCAGATGCCGTCCGGCTTCAGCCGTTGCTTGCCCAATGCGCCTTGGCCGTCGTCGGTGGGATCGTAGACACGAACCACGATGGTGTTGCCACCGGGCTTGAGTGCATCGGTGATGTCATAGCCGAAACTGTCGTAGCCACCCACGTGGGTTTCGCCTGCCCGTTTGCCGTTCACCCACACGGTGGTCTGCTGGTCCACGGCGCCGAAGTTGAGCCTGACATGCCGACCGGACCAATCCGCGGGGATCTCGATAGTGCGCCGGTACCAAACGGCCTGGTCGCTGCCGACCGGGCGCTGCACGCCCGAGAGCGCGGATTCGACAGCGAAGGGCACGCGGATCTGCATCGGCCATTGGGCAGGTTCGGTGGCCGACCGCGGGGTGATGGCCAATTCCCATAAGCCGTTGAGGTTCTGCCAGTCGGGCCGGGTCAGCTGCGGACGCGGATATTCGGGCAGGGGATGGTCTACGGGAACCTTGTCCGTCCAGGGCGTGGATAGTGGCGGCTTGCCCGGCATCCATTCCGTGGCGTGGACACCCATGGCTGCCAACATCATGACTGCAAACGTAAATCGTCCGACGACTGCCGTGGTCATGATGGTCCTCGTGTGTGAAATTGTGTGATTTAATCAAACCACATAATGCCACCCATGGGGAAGGCGGACTTCAGTAGAACCGCGGGATCGGGCCCAACTGCGGTGTCATGCGGTCGCTCAGGTCAAACATCACTTCGTCGACGTAGCACCACCCCCAGCCCTCCGGCGGATCGTAGCCTTCGATGATCGGATGCCTGGTGTGCTGGAAGTGCTTCGCCGCGTGGCGGTTGGGCGAATCATCGCAACAACCGACATGGCCGCAGGTGCGGCAGATGCGCAGGTGAACCCACTCACCGCCAGACTTCAGGCACTCCTCGCACCCGCGGGCGCTGGGGGTGACGTCCTTGATGGTGTCCAGGTGGGTGCAGTCGATGGTCATGGGAGCTGGCCGCTGAGAGAGATAACATCGATCCCGCATCATGATAGCCGAGGGAATCCCGCCACGCTTGTCACTCCCACGTTGTGCTTTTCCGGTCCTACCCTCGCCAGGTACCCAACCATGGCGAGGACACCGCAACGTATGGCTTCCGACAGGGCTTTCCTCGGCACCTGCATGCTGATATTCGCGGCAAGCGCGGCGGTCACCATCCACGCGTGCCTGTCCATGCCCGGGATGGCCCGGATGCCGATGCCCGGCGGCTGGGCCATGTCGATGGCGTGGCTACCCATGTGTGGACAGACCTGGCCCGGTCTTGCCGCATCGTTCATGTCCATGTGGACGGTGATGATGGTGGCGATGATGCTGCCATCGCTGATACCGATGCTGATGGGTTATCGCAGGGCCACGGGCGTCGCCAGGCAGGCGCGGATCGACTGGCTTACATCGGTGGTGGGGGCGGGCTATTTCTCGATATGGGTTGTGCTGGGTGTGGCCGTGTTTCCCTTGTGCGCGGCGATGGCGGTGGCGCAAACCCGGTTACCGGCGATGGCACAGGCCGTTCCGGTTGCCGGTGGCGTGGTTGTGGTGGCCGCCGGCGCGCTGCAATTCACAGCCTGGAAGGCCCGCCGGCTGGCTTGTTGCCGATACTCCCCATCCAACGCATCGTCGGCCCGCACCCTGGCGGCGTGGCGACATGGCTTGCAGCTCGGCTTTCGCTGCACCCAGTGCTGTGCCGGGCAAACGGCAGCGCTCCTTGTCCTTGGCGTCATGGACCTTCGCGTGATGGCCACGGTAACCGCCGCCATCACGGCCGAACGGCTGGCCTCCGCCGGTTACCGCGTTGCGCGGGGCATCGGCGCCATCATGGTGGCAGTGGGCGTGACGTTGATCATGCGCGAAGCCTGGCTGGCGGTGCGCTGATATCGGTGGCTGGCTCCGACGACAGCCTCAATGCCGTGGTCGCTTCAGTTACGACGAAGCTCAGTTTCGAGCCTTCTACATGCAATCGCTGCGGAGGCTGATCGATGGCATCAAGGCTCGCTAACCTAATCGCATGCGTCGTGTGAAGACGTTCGGGTGCCCGCTTAGCCACACCGCAATATCCTGGAGCACGTGTTGCGAAGGGAACACGCGGCCGTAGCAGGTAAGTCCGATGACCAGTGCGCCGCCCGCCAGCAGCAGAAGCTGCCACGCACCTCGTCGCTGCGGCTGCGCATCCGAAGCTGCCAGGCCGCCCACGAACCAGGCGGACACCGCAAAACCAAGCACCGCGCCCAGCCACACTTCCGATGGACTGTGCACCTTCAGCGCCAACCGCGATATCGCCACGGCCGCACCGACCAGCGCGCCCAGCATGATCGCCATCGTCCGGATCCGCACGGACCCATGGCGTGCAAGCACGCCGGCATACGCGGGCCAGACAAGGATCGCGAGCGCGGTATGCCCGCTCAGGCCGGTGTAGTTGAGGCCTGGCGGCCCGATGCCCCATGCCATGAACAGCAACTTCGACAGCACCACGATGCCGCCGCACACGGCAACGGCCAGCAACCAGCGACGACCATCTCGCCATGAGGTTGGAGGAAGGAATAGCCAGATCGCCATCCACGCGATCAGCGGCAACAGCAGCGCGCTGTCGCCAAGGCTGGTAATGGCGCGCCAGATCGTCATGCGCCGGTGTCCGGCCGTTTCAAGCGCATTGCGTCATGGTGGCCGGGAAAATGGTTACTCCTGCAACCATATCATCAACTATCGCCAGCATGTTCATTGCGCCCATCGTCTATGATTTCTCCGAAACAGGAGTATTGCAGTACCTATGTTCGAACGGATACTGATCGTCTGCGTGGGGAACATCTGCCGCAGCCCCACCGCGGAATACCTTTTGCGACAGCGCCTGGGCGATGCCCACGCCAGCGAAGTCTCAAGTGCAGGCCTCAGCGCCATGACGGGCCACCCCATCGATGCCACGGCACTGCAATTGTTGCGGGAACATGACGTCGATGGCGCCCAACACCGCGCACGACAGCTCAACACCGCGCTGCTGCGCCAGTCCAGCCTTATTCTTGCCATGGAGAAAAGCCATGTCGCCGAGATCGGCCGGATGGCGCCGGAAGCCAGTGGCAAAGTGTTCATGCTCAGTCGATGGGACGGTGGCAGTGACGTGCCGGACCCTTATCGCCAGGAGCGAATCGCGTTCGAACACGTGTTCGCCTTGATAGACCAGGGCGTAAGCAGCTGGCTGCGTTATCTCTAAGCGTGTTTTTGCTACCTCAGTCAGTTTTCAGTTTGGTTCGGTGATGTAGTGTTCATGGACGTGCCGGTGTCCTGCATTGGAACCGGCTCGCCAGTGAAGTGCTGTCTTTGTCTGGTCCTGGCGGTAACGCCGCCTAATTTGCCCGACATCATCCCCGACCGGACCCCTGACCGACCTTGGCCTGGCCTGTGAAAAAACGCGCGTGCATCGCGCTACGGCATTTCTTGCCCGGTGGGCTGGCGCTGGCGCTGGCATTGCTCGCCGGCTGCTCGTCGGTCTCGCGCGGCAGCCTTGAGAGCGTCCGCCTTGCCGTGCGCGGGGAGACGGTGCAACCCACGGCGGCGTCGGTAGCCGCCACGCCGTATTTCCAGCTGCAGGTGAACGCACCCGGCGGCGAGGCGATACTTATTCTCGCCAGCGTGAAACAGGGACAACTGGGCTGGTACGGCGGCGGGCACGATATCGTCTTCACTCGCGACGGACTGGTGGTGAAAACCGTCGGCCTGGCGCAGAACCTGGATGATTCGGTATTCCCGTCGGGCAATCCCTTCCAGGCAGGCCTGCAACGGCTAGATGGCCCCGTCGACTACACGCGGCGCATGGATTTCTCGCCCGGCTACCGCTACGGCGTGGTCATGCAGGCCCATCTGGAGCCCCGGGCGCTGGAGGACATCGAGATCCTCGGCACGGTGCACCGGCTGCGTCGTATCGACGAAGAACTCTCCGCGCCCGGCATGGGCATGCATATGACCAATCATTACTGGATCGACCCGGATGACGGGTTCATCTGGAAGAGCAAGCAATACGTGGCGCCCGGGTTCCCGCTCGAGCTGATCCAGTTGCAGCCCTACCGGGAGACCGCGTCGTGAAGCGCCGCATGTGGGTGCTGGCGCTGGCACTAGGCCTTCACGCGTTGCCGCCGGTGGCGCAAGCGCAGGCAACGATAAAGGTCGATGCCGAGGGTGCGGTAGGCCAGCCCGGCCCGGCCGTCTATCCGTCCGGAGCCCGTTTATCCGCGGTGGCAGCGGCAGCCAGGGTCGATCCCGCGGCGTATGCCATGGGCGCGGCCTGGCTGCAGCCGGCCTTGCAACGCGAACAGCTGCGCCTGCGTGCCGGCCTCGTGTACGAACTGGGTGCTATCCGCCGACAAGCCATGGCCGCCGACAACGCACCGCTGGCCGAAGGCAGCGCCGCATTCCAGGCGTGGTTGTCCGGGCGCCCGATCACCGGCCGCCGCCCCGGTGCCGCGCTCGATCCCGGCCGGCTGGAAGTGACGCCCTCCGATGACTGGCCGGTGCACGAGGGCGATACGCTGTTCTATCCGCGGCGTCCGGCGGACATCCGGGTGGTGGGGGCGGTGGGCAAGGCCTGCCGTTTGCCCCTCGTGCCGATGCAGGATGCACGGCGCTACCTGGCTTCGTGCCCGTCCTCCGGCGCCGCCGATCCTGACCTGATCTATGTCGTGCAGCCCGATGGCGCCGTGTTCGAGCAGGGCGCCGCCCTGTGGAATCGCGCCGCTCCGCTCCCCCTGGCGCCGGGTGCATGGATCTATGTGCCCTTCAACCGACGTGCAATTGCCGGCGCGGCCGACGATGGGTTCAACCATGATGTCGCCGATTTCCTCGCCACCCAGACACTGGGTGAAGAAGGGTGGCAATAGTGCGCGCCAAGCGGTTCGCACGCCGGGGCTGGCATTGCGCCGGCCTGGCCTTGCTGGTCGGCGGCATTCCATCCGTATACGCGCAGCAAGCCACGACCCAGAGCGATTTCGGCGGCGTTGGCCTGTTGCAGACGCCGACCGCGCGCATGGCCGAAGAGGGCGAATTCAGTTTCGTGCTCAGCCGTACCACGCCGTACACCAACTACAACGTGTCGATGCAGCCGTTGCCATGGCTGGAGGCCTCGTTCCGTTATACCAACGTCAGCAATCGGCCGTATGGGCCGAAGGCGTTAAGCGGAAGCCAGACCTATAAGGACAAATCGATCGATGCCAAGATCAGGCTGTGGGAAGAAAGCCGCTGGTTGCCGGCCGTGGCGGTTGGCGCGCGCGACATTGGCGGCACCGGCTTGTTCTCCAGCGAATATTTCGTCGCCAGCAAGCGGACAGGGCCGCTCGACTTCAGCCTGGGCCTTGCCTGGGGTTACATGGGCGCACGCGGCGATATCGCCAATCCGTTCGATTTCATCAGCGATCGGTTCAGCACGCGTCCTACCGGTGGAACCGGCACCGGCACATTCAGTACCAACAAGTTCTTCCGCGGCCGGCCGGGCTTCTTCGGTGGTGTGCAGTACCAGTCGCCGCTTCGATGGCTGCTGCTGAAGGCTGAAGTCGACGGCAACGACTACAAGCACCAGCCGCAAAACAACAACCAGCCGCAACGCACGCCGGTGAACCTGGGCGCGGTATTCCGCTTGAACCGCAATGTCGATCTTACCCTCGGATATGAGCGCGGCGAGGTCGCCACGGCGGCACTGAACCTGCATAGCAACCTTGCCAATCATGTGGATCCGCCAAAGACTTACGATCCGCCGCCTGAGCCCGTGGCCTTCGAAACGGCCAGGGTGGATCCTGCTCCGGCGGGCGTGGCGGCTACCAATCCGGCGCCCGCCAGCAGTGCGGCGCCCAGTGCGGCGCCGCGCCAGTCACCTGGACAAGTGGACTGGGCCGAGGTGTCCAAAGCCTTGCACGACAACGCCGGCATCAGTGTCAGCAGCATCGGGCGCCGCGGTTCGGAGCTCGTGATCCACGGCGAACAGCAACGCTTCTTCTATCCTGGCGAAGGGGTAGGGCGCGCCACCCGCATCATCGACAACCGGGTTGACGGGAGCATCGACTGGCTCACCGTGGCCAGCGAACGCAATGGCATGAAAACGGTGGAAACCAGCGTACACCGGCCGCTCTTCCTGGAACTGCTCGATCACCAGATCGACCTTGATACGTTCCGTCGCAGTGTCGAGCAGGATCCGGTTACCACGCGAGATGAAGAAGTGCTCTACCGCGCGCCACTAAAACGCTTCACCGGCGGTGTTTCGCTGGG
>NZ_DATHFX010000206.1:0-6224 GCF_035317885.1 Pinirhizobacter sp. | reverse complement strand
AGCAGGGCCAGCGGCACGGCACTGCGTTCGATGGCCAGGGGTTCGTCGCCGGCGTAGCGAAGCCGGTGCAGGCGAACCACCTGGGCGCCCGGCGAGAGGTTCATCGCCATGGCTTCCTCGGGGGTGACCTCGCCAATACTGCGTTCGAAGAATTCCGAACGCGGGTTCAGCCCGCGGGCGCGGAGGTCTTCGGTGAAGCTGGTCATCCGCGACAGCGGCTTGACGATGCGCTCGGCGATGAAGGTGCCGGCGCCATGGCGCTGGGTGAGCAGCCCGTCTTCCACCAGGCCGCCGATCGCCTTGCGTACGGTGACGCGCGAAAGCGCCAGGGCCTTGGCGAGGTCGCGTTCGCTGGGCAGGGCGTGGCCCGCCTCCATCACGCCCTGGTCGATGACATTGCGGATGGCATGGCGCAGGCGCAGGTAGGCCAGCGGCTGCCGGCTCTCGGCAGCGCTGTACAGGCGTTGGTACTCGCTGACCAGGGCGCTTTCCATAGGCGGGAAGATACCAATGCCGGACCAGTGCGGCAAGCCTGAACTCACGGACTTTGGCTATTGGGGTGAAACAAACAGTCGTTTCACTGAAGAAAACGATTACAGATCGTTCCAAATGAAACCTTTTCAGGATTCGGATCTTGAAGCGCCGCCCCACTGGAAAGGCGTGGTATGGCACTGGTATGATCGCTTGACCCATTTCCCCTTGCTTCGAGGTGTGCCGTGTCCGTTGCTTCCTTGCCCGTCGAGCCCTTCGACCTGGTGATTTTCGGGGGTACCGGCGACCTTGCCATCCGCAAGTTGCTGCCCGCGCTCTACCACCGCTACATCGACGGCCAGATCCGTCCGGAAAGCCGCATCGTGGGCGTGGCCCGCGAGGCGCTGGACGACGACGGCTACCGGACCCAGGTCCGCGCGGCGGTCGAAGCCGCCATCGACCACGTCGTGCCCGCCACGCTCGACGCTTTCCTGAAGATGGTCGGCTATCGCCCGCTCGATGCCCGCAAGGCCGATGGCTGGGACGACTTCGCCGCCATGCTGGGCGCCAAGCCCGACCACGTGCGGGTGTTTTACCTCTCCACCTCGCCGGAACTGTTCGTCGACATTTGCGAGCGCCTGGGCGGCTATGGCCTGAACGGCGACAAGGCCCGCGTGGTGCTGGAAAAGCCCATCGGCCGCGACCTTGCCAGCGCCAACGTCATCAACGATGCCGTGGGCCGCTTCTTCGACGAGTCGCAGATCTATCGCATCGATCACTACCTGGGCAAGGAAACGGTGCAGAACCTGCTGGCGCTGCGCTTTGGCAACGCCCTGTTCGAGCCGTTGTGGAATTCCGCGCACATCGATCATGTGCAGATCACGGTGGCCGAAACCCTCGGCGTGGGCCGCCGCGGCTCGTACTACGATCGCGCCGGCGCGCTGCGCGACATGGTGCAGAACCACATCCTGCAGCTGCTTTGCATGGTGGCAATGGAGCCGCCGGCCTCGCTCGCGCCCGACGCCGTGCGCGACGAGAAGCTGAAAGTCCTGCGTTCGCTGCGCCCCATCAACGATTCCAATGCCGCCCAGCTCACCGTGCGCGGCCAGTACCGCGCCGGCGCCGCCGATGGCCAGGGCGTGCCGGGCTATCTGGAAGAACTCGGCGAGAAAGAGTCGCGTACCGAAACCTTCGTCGCCCTCAAGGCGGAGATCGGTAACTGGCGCTGGGCCGGCGTGCCGTTTTACCTGCGAACCGGCAAGCGGCTGCCGTCGCGGGTCTCGGAAATCGTGGTGACCTTCCGCGCCCTGCCGCATTCGATCTTCGATGCATCGTCCGGCCCGCTGCTGCCCAACCGTCTTACCGTGCGCCTGCAGCCGGACGAGGGCGTGAAGCTGTGGCTCACCATCAAGCACCCGGGCCCCGGCGGCCTGCGCCTGCGCCATGTGCCGCTGGACATGACCTTCGCCAGCGCCTTCGGCGTGCAGCAGCCCGATGCCTACGAGCGCCTGCTTCTGGATGTGGTCCGCGGCAATCCCACGCTGTTCATGCGGCGCGACGAAGTGGAAGCTGCATGGAAGTGGGCCGGCCCCATCCTCGAGGCCTGGGAATCGAGCGGCGACACGCCCAAGGCGTATACCGCCGGCACCTGGGGCCCAAGCGCCGCCGTGGCGCTGATCGAGCGCGACGGACGCAACTGGACCGAAGACGCGCCGTAACAGAAGAACCGGAGAGCCGCATGAGCAAGCCAACCGTCCACGTGCACGAATTCACCGACCGCCTCACCCTGGCCGATAAATTGGCCCACAAGGTGGAGGCCCAGCTGAAGAAGGGCATTGCCGTGCGCGGGCATGCGGTGATCGCCGTCTCCGGCGGCACCACGCCGAAGGTGTTCTTCGCGGTGCTTGCGCGTGCGAAGGTGGATTGGTCGAAGGTCACCGTTACCCTGGTGGACGAACGCTGGGTGCCGGAAAGCAGCGAACGGTCCAACGCCGCCCTGGTGCGCTATCTGATGCTGAAACAGAACGCCGAAGCCGCCACCTTCCTGCCGCTGTACAACGGCGCGAAAGACCCCGACGCAGGCTCGGCGGAACTGGCCAAGGCCATTCGTGCGCTGCCCACGCCGTTCGACGTGGTGGTGCTGGGCATGGGTCCCGACGGCCACACCGCGTCGTTCTTCCCCGGTGGCAACCACCTCGCCCAGGCACTGGATCTGAAGGGTAAGGAGCCGGTGATTTCGATGACAGCCAAAGGCGCCGACGAACCACGCATCACCCTGACCCTGCCGCGGATCCTCGACACCGAAGCGCTGTTCCTGCACTTCGAGGGCGAGGACAAGCGCAAGGTGTTCGACGAAGCGCGGGCCGGGGGCGACTACCCCATCGCCGCCGTGCTGTCGCAGTCGAACACCCCGGTCGACGTTTACTGGAGTCCATGACGACATGAGTCTTCACCCGACAGTCGCAGACGTCACTGCACGGCTGGTCGAGCGCAGCCGCCCCGGCCGCGATGCCTACCTTTCGCGCGTGGACGCGGCCAAAGGCGACGGCACGCAGCGGCGCCATCTTTCCTGCGGCAACCTGGCGCACGGCTTCGCCGCGTGCGGCCCGGACGACAAGGCGGCCTTGCGCGATGGCCCGGCGGCAAACATCGCCATCGTCAATTCCTATAACGACATGCTTTCGGCCCACCAGCCGTACGAGCGCTATCCCGAATTGATCCGCCGGCTGGCGCGCGAGCACGGCGCTACGGCGCAGGTGGCCGGCGGCGTGCCGGCGATGTGCGACGGTGTCACCCAGGGCCAGCCGGGCATGGAGATGTCGCTGTTTTCGCGCGACCTGATCGCCATGGCCACGGCGGTGTCGCTGTCGCACGACATGTTCGACGGCGCCATGTACCTGGGGATATGCGACAAGATCGTGCCGGGCCTCTTGATCGGCGCGCTGAGCTTCGGCCAGCTGCCGGCGATCTTCGTGCCGTCGGGCCCCATGCCCAGCGGCATCTCCAACGAAGAAAAATCCAAGGTCCGCCAAGCCTACGCCGAAGGCAAGGCGAATCGCGCGGAACTGCTTGAAGCCGAAGCGCGTTCGTATCACTCGGCGGGCACCTGCACCTTCTATGGCACGGCCAACTCCAACCAGATGCTGATGGAGATCATGGGCCTGCACCTGCCCGGTTCAAGCTTCGTGCTACCGGACACGCCGTTGCGCGATGCGCTCACCGCAGAAGCGGTCAAGCGCATGCTGCAGATCACCGTACTGGGCAGCGAGTACACGCCGGTCGGCCGCATGATCGACGAGCGCTCGATCGTCAACGGCGTGATCGGCCTGCACGCCACCGGTGGTTCCACCAACCACCTGCTGCACCTGGTGGCCATCGCGCGCGCCGCGGGCATCGACCTGCGCTGGGACGACTTCGACGCGCTTTCTGGGGCAATTCCGCTGCTGGCGCGCGTGTACCCCAACGGCTATGCCGACGTGAATCACTTCCACGACGCTGGCGGCATGACCTTCCTGATCGACCAGCTGCTCGACGCCGGCCTGCTGCACGGCGATGTGCGCACGGTGGCGGGGCAGGGCATGGATGCGTATCGCCAGTTGCCGGGCATCGACGCGCACGGCAACCTGGAATATCGCCCCATATCGAAGGAAAGCGGCAATCGCGGTGTGCTACGCGCGGCTGCCGAACCTTTCCGTGCCGATGGCGGCCTGCGCATGCTCTCGGGCAATGTCGGCAAGGCGGTGATCAAGATTTCCTCCGTGCCCGAAGACCGCATGGTTATCGAAGCCCCGGCCGTGGTGTTCGATCACCAGAACGACATCAAGGCGGCCTTCGAGCGCGGCGAGTTGAATCGTGATTTCGTTGCCGTGGTTCGCTTCCAGGGCCCACGCGCCAACGGCATGCCGGAACTGCACAAGCTCACGCCCACCTTGAGCGTGCTGCAAGACCGCGGCCATCGCGTGGCCTTGCTGACCGATGGCCGCATGTCCGGTGCGTCTGGCCGCGTGCCGGCAGCGATCCACGTGACACCCGAAGCCGAAGCGGGTGGCCCGATCGGCAAGATCCGCGACGGCGACATGGTGCGCCTGGACGCCAACGCCGGTACCGTCCAGGTGTTGGTGGCCGACGATGAATGGTCGCAGCGCGTATGCGCCACGGCCGACCTTGCCGGCAACCAGTTCGGCATGGGCCGCGAGTTGTTCGCCATTTTCCGTAATGCCGCCAACACCGCCGATGCCGGTGCCGGCGTCTTCTAATACAGACACAGGTTCCCCATGAGTACCGATGCCAAGCAGCAACTCGTCGAGCGCACCCTGCGCCTTGCGCCCGTGGTCCCGGTGGTGATCATCGATGATGCCGCTGCCGCGGTGGGCATGGCCCGCGCGCTGGTGGCCGGCGGTATTCCCGCCATCGAGGTCACCTTGCGCACGCCAGCGGCGCTTGATGCCGTGCGCGCGATCGCGGCGGAAGTGGAAGGCGCGATTGTCGGCGTGGGCACCGTACTTACCGCGAAGGATCTGGAAAACGCCTTCAAGGCCGGCGCGAAGTTCGCCGTGTCGCCGGGCAGTGCACCGCGTTTGCTTGACGCCGCCGATGATTCGGAACTGGCGCTGCTTCCGGGTGCGGCAACCTCCAGCGAGGCCATGGAACTGCTCGAGCGCGGCTATCGTTTCCAGAAATTCTTCCCGGCAGTACCGGCGGGTGGCCCGAAGTTGATCGGCGCCTGGGCCAGCCCCTTGCCGCAGATTACCTTCTGCCCCACGGGCGGCATCAGCCTGTCGAACGCGAAGGATTTCCTGGTACTGCCGAACGTCGCGTGCGTCGGTGGTTCGTGGCTCACGCCGGCCAACCTGTTGCAGGCGCGCGACTTCGCCGCCATCGAGGCATTGGCCCGCGAGGCGGCGTCACTGCGTTGATCTGGATCATCGCTAGCGTCTGCTGCAGCGTGCTGGTGTCGGTGCTGCTGCGGTTGTTCCGTGGCTGGCGCGTGGACGCCGGGCAGGCTATCGCCTTCAATTACCTGGCGGCGGGTTTGCTCACATGGTTGTTGCTGAAGCCCGCGATGCCGTCGTTGGAACAGCCGGTGTCGGTGTATATCGCCTTCGTTGGCCTTGGCGTGCTGTTGCCGGCGGTGTTCGTGGCGCTGTCGCGCTCGGTGGTTACGGCGGGCATTGTGCGCACCGAAATCGCGCAGCGCCTGTCGTTGGTGGTGTCGCTTACTGCTGCGGCGTTGGTGTTCGGCGACGTGCCGACGGCGGCCAAGGCCGGCGGGATGGCACTGGGGTTAGTTGCCGTGGTGCTGGCGATCACCGGGCGCCGCGATGGCAGCCCGCGGGGTGCGTCGCAGTGGCCGTGGTTGGTGTTCGTGGGGTTTGGCGTGATCGATGTTCTGCTGAAGTTCGTGGCGCAGAGTGGGACGTCGTTTCCGGCAGTGTTGTTGTCAGTGTTTGTGTTGGCGTTGATGTTGTCGCTTATTTCGTTGCTGGCGACGCAGGTGACTTTTACTTTACGTAGTTTTGGTGCGGGGTTGGTGCTGGGTGTGGCTAACTTTGCCAATATCTATTGCTATATCCGCGGTCATCAGGTGTTGGCGGCGCATCCGTCGTTGGTGTTTTCGACTGTCAACATTGGCGTGGTGGTGCTGGGGGCGCTGGTGGGTATTGTCGCGTTCGGCGAGCGGCCGGGGCCAATGCGGTTGTCGGGGTTGGCGCTTGCGGTGGTTGCGATTGTGGCGATCAGCTTGGCTTGATTGC
>NZ_DATHFX010000205.1:0-7187 GCF_035317885.1 Pinirhizobacter sp. | reverse complement strand
GCGCTGGCGGACATAGATCTCGGCACGATCCTGCAGCAGGTCGGGAGCGTCACCGGCGATTTTCAGGGCTGAATCAAGCTTGGCGCCGGCGGCGTCGTACTGCTGCGCCCGCTCGTCGGAAGAGGCGCCATCCTGCAGGCCGGTCACGCCAGGATCGCGCAGCGGGGCCACTTCGATGGCCGACTTGTCGCGCTCACCGGCGGCGCGGATCTGCGCCACGATGTCGTAGGTAGGGGCCGGTGCCTTGGTCGACTGGTTGGACGGGGGGCTGGGCTGGGTACAGGCAGCGAGCGCAACTACGGCGATCGTGGCCCCAACGTGAGGCAAACGTACGGCAAAAGCTCGAAACATGGTCAATCCGCAATGGGGGCAGTAGTGGAAGAGGCAGGCGAATTGCCGTCGCCACTGCCAAACATACCTCTGAACTGCTGCCAGAAGCATCCCTCTTGCTGTTCAGGCTGGAAGCCGGCGGCAAACGGGAGCTGGCGGGCACCCTGGCAACTGGGGTCGGTACGCTTGCCGGTGGCGGGGTCGATCCAGCCCAGTTCCAGGCCTTGAGCCAGATTGGTCGACAGCGGGCGGGTGGGCAGTTTGCGGAAGAGCTCACCCCACACCTTCAGACTGCCGGTGGCGCCGTACAGGCCCGTCGGCTTGTTGTCGTCGCGGCCCATCCACACCACGGCCAGGTGCTCGCCGGTGAAGCCGGCGAACCAGCTGTCGCGCTGGCTGTCGGAAGTGCCCGTCTTGCCGGCGGCGTGAAGCCAGCTCAGGCTCGACTCGCCGATGGCGCGCGCGGTGCCGCGGCTGACCACCTGTTGCATGGCCCAGGTCACCAGGCGCGCGGCCGACTGGTATTCGCCATTGCCGGGCTTCACTTCATAGCGCTTGATCGTTTTGCCCTGGGCGTCCAGCACGCCGCGCACGGCGATGAGCGGCAGGGCGTGGCCGTCGGCGGCGATGTACTGGTACAGCTGGGCCACCTGGAAAGGCGAGAGGTCTACCGCGCCCAGCAGCAGCGACGGACTGGGATTGACGTCCTCCAGGCCGAACGATTCCAGGAACGCCTTGATACGCGGCACGCCCACTTCCAGCCCCAGGTGCACCGTGGCCAGGTTCCACGAGTTGGCCAGCGCATCGATCATCCGCACCTGGCCGTGGATTTCCCTGTCGTCGTTCTTCGGCGTCCACGGCGTGCCATCGGGCTGGCGGATATTCACCGGCGTGTCGTCCAGCGTACTGCCCAACGACCAGCGCTGCGGGTCGGCTAGTGCCACCAGGTACACGAAGGGCTTCACCAGCGAGCCGATCGGCCGGCGCGCATCCAGTGCGCGGTTGAAGCCCTGGTCACCCGGATCGCGGCTACCGACGACCGCCAGCACGCTGCCGGTGGCTACGTCCGTCACCACCGCGGCACCTTGCGCCGCCGCGCCACGCTTGCCCAGGCTGTTCATGGTGGAGAGCAGCGATTGCTCGGTATAGAGCTGGGCGGCGGGATCGAGCGTGGTGAAGATCGACAGGCTGCCGTTGCGCAGGGCGTTCTCGTCGAAGTCGGCGGTGACCTGCGTGCGCACCAGCTGCATGAACGCCGGGAAACGGTTGTGCGGCAACTGTGCGTTACTCGCCAGCCCCAGTGGCGCGGATTGTGCGGCAAGGAAGGCTGCGTCGTTGAGCAGGCCCGTATCGCGGAACTGCTGCAACACCAGGTTGCGGCGGGCGATGGCGCGATCGGGATACCTGCGCGGGTCGTAGTAGCTGGGCCCCTTCACCAGGCCCACCAGAAGAGCGACCTCCTGCGGCCGGAGGTCTTCCATGCGACGACCAAAATAGAACTCCGCGCCTGCGGCAAATCCATGCACCGCCTGGTCGCCCTGCTGGCCCAGGAACACCTCGTTGATGTAAGCCTCGAGGATGCGGCTCTTGTCGTAGTGCATTTCGATCAGCACCGACAGGATCGCTTCGTTGAGCTTGCGCATCATGCTCTGGCTGCGGTCCAGGAACAGGTTGCGCACCAGCTGCTGGGTAAGGGTGGATCCGCCCTGCACCGTGTGGCCGGCGCGCAGGTTGGCGAACGAGGCACGCAGGATGGCGGAGAAATCAATGCCGAAGTGATGCTTGAAGTCGCGGTCTTCCACCGCCTGCAAGCCGCCGATCAGGAGCGGCGGCACGTCGCCCAGGCGCACGATGCGGCGCTCCTCGGCCTGCGCGCCGTACAGGGTGGCGATACGCGCCGGATCCAGGTGGGTGCCGTCCAGCGGCTTGCTGGTGGCCATGTCGGTGATCGAATCCACCTGGCCTTGCGACAGCACCACGCGGATGCGGTGGGCGATCTCGCCGCCGTCCGGACCCGCGTAGCCGCGCGAAGCGATGACATAGGTCGAACCGTTGCGGGCGAACGTGCCCGGCACCTGGCCCTTGCCGTCGTTCGAGTATCCGGCGAAGGTAAGCTCCAGTTCCAGTGCCGCCGGCTTCATCGCGGTGTCCTGGGCCAGCGGAAGCGGCCGCGCGTACACGCGCGTGGGCACGGCGAACACCAGGTCGTTGAATTGCTCCTGCACGCGGGAATTGAGCACTAGCGTGTAGGGCAGCAGGAAGCCGAAGAGCACGCCCAGCACGATGTATACGGGAATGCGGATCCAGGGCCAGATCGCGCGAAACAGGGCGCCGAGTCGGGAAAAGAAAGCCAAGGCAGGATGTTCCTCTTTCAATGCACCAGCCGATGATAGACATGGCAGGCCGGCAGGGATCTGAACGAACGATGGCTGCCCGGTGGCGTACGCGGGTATTTCACCCGGGCGGACACGCCGTGGTGCGCCCATGGATGCCGTCGGCGAGGCCCTTGAGCATGGCGCGCATGTTGCGCCCGCGCGGCCCCACCAACAACGCGAAAATCAGGAATTTCACCGGCAATCGCAGCAGGTCCTGCGCCACCCACGTGCGCGGCACGTGCGGCATCCGGTACAGCAGCACGCGGTTGCGCATGATGTAGTACAGCCTTGTGGGCCCATGCACCACCACCCGGCCCAGGCCCATCACGTTGCTGCGGCCATCGCCCAGGTGATGGCCCATGCGCGCGTCGGGCACCCCGAGCAGAACGTACCCGGCGGCACGCGCACGGCAGGACCATTCCAGGTCGACGTTGTCAATGAACAGCGTGGTGTCCATCTCGCCCACGGCGTCGAGCACGGCCAGCGGTATCAACGACCCGGAGCTGATCAGGAAGTCGCACGGCACGGGAGGGCCGTGCTCCGCGGTGATCTTCTGGTTCAGTGGAAATCCGAACCGTACGAAGGGCGCGACATGTTTTTCACGGGCATCCTTGAAGACCGGGCCCACCGCTGCGACGGACGTACCGGCATTCCCCGCGCCGTCAAGCACTTCGATCAGCGACTGGACCATGCCGGGTTTCGGTTCACTGTCTTGGTCGAGCAGCAGCACCGTGTCGAAGCCGCCCGAGCGTGCAAACGCAATACCCGTATTGAAGCCCGCTGCAAGTCCCGCGTTCACAGGCTGCGCGAGTAGCGTGACACCATCGCGCGCCGCCAATCGCGTGCCGCCGTTGTCGACCACCACCAGGTGCGCCACCTGCGGTCCCACCGCACTGACCAGGCGTTGCAGCAAGTCGGCGTCGGGATGCCAGGTAACGACGATGGCGCAGACGTGGCGACCGCTCACGAAGGCATCCAGCAGGCGCCGTCGGCCAGGAACGGCCGTGGCCGCACACCCAGCAGGCGCAGCAATGGCTCGTTGTCGGCGACCAGGTCGACATCCAGCCGGGAGATCGGACCGCGCGCGCGCGGGATGGCAGCAGCGGCAAGCCCCAGCAGCCATCGCGGCACGGGCAACGGCAAAGTGGCCACGGCAAGGCTGCGGCGAACGCGTGCGAACATCTCGCCACTGGTCAACCGCTCACCACCACCGACCGGGATCACCTGGCCCGCGGCCGCCGGCGTATCCAGGGCCGCGACGGAAGCGCAGGCTATGTCGTCGGCGTGCACCGGCTGTCGCAAGCCACGTCCCGACGGCAACGGGAACACGTGTGCACGCATGGCGCCACGCGCGATGGGCGACAGGCTTTTGTCGATGCCGGCGCCATACACCAGCGTGGGCCGAAGAACCGTCCAGGCAATCCCCCGCGCCTCGCATGCTGCCGCGAGCATCGTTTCGCCGTCACGCAGGCTGCGGGACAACTCGCGCTCGACGGCATCCGGGGAGTCTAGCTTGCTCTGCGCACTCATCGAACTGGTGCACACCACGCGGGTGACACCGGGTGCGGCGCCGCTGGCAAGCCACGGCGCCAACACGATAATGGGGCCGTAGCAGATCACGGCATCGACGTGCGCGATGTCGGGCATGCGATCGGGCAACTCGCCGCGCAGCCACGTAAGGCCGTCGGAATCGGCATGTTGCCAGCGACTCACGGCCACGACTTCATCGCCGCGCGCACGAAGGCGCGGCAACAAGAACCGTCCAATCTGGCTGGACGCACCCAGGACGAGGATCTTCATGCTCAGCGGCCGGACTGCAACCGGGCATAGGCATCGGGAAGGCGTGCGTCGTCTGGATTGAGACGACGCGCGGCATCCAGCGACTGCCGGGCACCCTCGCGGTCGCCTGCGTTGCCGCGCTGCTGCGCCTGGTCCACCAGGGCACTGGCCAGGCGCTGGCGCAGGCCTGCCTGCCCGGGCTCGCCCGGGGCGAGGTCGGCCATGGTGTCGAGCAAGTCACCCGCATGGCGCAGATTGCCGTTGGACATGGCCGTCTCGAACTGCTTCTGCACTACGCCAGGCAACGATTGCAGGCCGCTGCGGGCGGCCGCGTCGTTGCCGTCGATGGCCAGGGCGTTGCGGTAAAGGTCGTACGCGCAGTCGGCCGGCGGCGTCATGATGTCGCCCCTGGCCGTGGCAGCACGCGCCCGGCGCACGAGGTCGGCTACCTGGGCCTTTTGCTCTGGCGTGACGGAAAGCTGGGCCGGTGCGGTGTCGTCACTGCTGGCAGCATCGTTGGCGACACCGGCCGCGGCCGCATGGCCATCGCCCAGGCGGGCGCGCGCAGCCGCGAGGTCCGCGGATTTGGGAGCCAGCGTCGCTGCCTGGTCCAGCAGCTTGCGCGCCTGGTCGTTGTCGCCGGCATCCTGCGCGGCGCTGGCCTGCACGATAAGCGCCTGGGCCACCTGGCCAAGGCCAGCCTTGGCCTGTGTGTTGTCCGGATCGACCGCAAGCACGGCCTTGTAGCGCGCCAGGGCGTTATCGTCGCCGTCACCTGCCACCTTTCCCGAGCGCACGTTGTCGGCGGCCTGGCTGAGCAATCCGGCGGTGGCCTGGTCGTCCTGCTTGCGAGTTTCAGCCAGCGAGGCACGCAGGGAAGGAAGGTCGCCGTAGTTGGGCACGACGGCGGCGAGGCGCTCGACGATGCCGCTGGCCGATTTGCGGTCGTTGGCGGCGATCGCCTGGCGAGCCTGGGCCGCCAGCGCATCGCCTACCTTGTCCAGGCCGCGTGTGGCCACGGCATTGTTCGGGTCGCCGTCGAGCACCTTGCGGTACAGCGCGCCTGCGCCATCGGGGCCATCGAACTTGCCGGCGTCGAGCGCCGCCTGGGCCTGGTCCACCAGCGAACCCTGCTGGGCACTGGGGTTGCGCGCGCGGCTGATCTGCTGGCGCAGGCGCTCGATGTCATTTCCTCCGCCGAGGAGTTCGTTGGCGGCGTTGGTAGCGGCATCGGCTTCGTCCACGTTGCCGGCATTCAGGGCGGCGTCGGCGCGGGCCACCTCGGCCTGGCCCACCTTGCGCAGGCCATCCCGGGCACGGTCATTGTCGGGCTCGGCGGCTTGTACTTTTTCGTACAACTCACGGGCACTGTCGCCATTGCTGCCGTCGAGCTTGCCGGCGGCCAGGGCCTGGTCGGCCATGGTGAGGGTGTCGTTGAGCTCGGTGGCGGGCAGCATGCCGCGCAGACGGTCTTGCTGCAGGTACACCAGGGTCCCCGCGCCGATCACCAGCAGAAGCAACAAGGGCAGCAGCCATCCGCGCTTACGCTGGCGCCCCGGCGGCAGCGGATTGCCGCCATATACCCGGCGCTCGGGGGCCTCCACGCGGAAATGCGGCAAGCCATCGTCGGGTGCCGGGGCGGGACCCGGGCCGTCGAGGTTGTCCAGGCTGCCCAGGACGGGATCCGTGCGGCCACGCCGGCCATCTTTGGAATCGCGGCCGCTCATCGCTGGTGGGTCTCATTCATTCCGGAAAGCTTAACACCCGTGCCCATGGCAGCTCCGGGGCATCGAAGGGGCATTTAACGGGCGGATAGGGAGGCCTGCCCGGGTATTTACCCCAGCCGGCGCGCATCCGTGACGTTGGCAAGCGCCCCCAACCTGCCCAGCAGGGTGGAGAGTTGCTCGTAGTCCCGCACGCGGAGGGTGAAGCGCATTTCCACCTCGGCGGTGCGCGTATTCACCCGGCTGGACGAGGCCACGATATGCGGCCCGGTGTTGCTGATGGTGTTGGTGACATCCTTTTGCAGGCCTTTTCGGTCATAGCCGCGCAGTTCGATGTCCACCTCGTAGGCCTGGACGTCCACCTTGCCCCAGTTCACCTCGATCACCCGCTCAGGTTGCTTGCGGGCGAGGGCCGCCAGGCTCGCGCAATCGGCGCGGTGCACCGACACGCCCCGTCCGCGGGTGATGAAGCCCTTCACCGGGTCGCCCGGCAACGGCTGGCAGCAGCGCGCCAGGGTGGTGAGCAGGTTACCCACGCCGTCGATGCTGAGCGCGCCGCGATCGTGCTGGGCGGGGCGCGAAGCCACCGGCGTGGTCGACTGGGTGACTTCCGGTTCCGGCGCACGCTCCTGGAGGGCGCGCGCCACCTGTCCGGTGGTGACCTCCCCCAGCGCCAGCGCCACCAGCAACTCGTCATGGGTCTTGAGGTTGAAGTGTGCGGGAAGCTTCGCGAGGTCGGCATCGGGCAGCGCGAGCCGGCGCAGTTCGCGTTCGAGCGTCGCGCGGCCAGCCACGAGGTTCGCGTCATGGGCGCTGCGGCGGAACCACGCGCGCACTTTTTCGCGGCCGCGTGAGGTATGCAGGTAACCGTGGTGCACCGATAGCCAGTCGCGGCTCGGCTCGGATACCTTCGCCGTGAGGATTTCGATGCGGTCGCCACTGCGGGGCTGGAAGGTCAACGGCACGATGCGCCCGTTGA
>NZ_DATHFX010000204.1:0-2094 GCF_035317885.1 Pinirhizobacter sp. | reverse complement strand
TGTTGGATGCATCCAGGGGGATGCTCGTGCCTGCCGTGGCCACCGAGCCGCTCATGGGCACCAGCTGGTTGAGGAGGAAGCTTGCGTTGATGTAATGCTTCGCCTCGATCGAGCCGAAGTTGTAGGGGCCGGCGCTGGCATACAGCAGCAGCCATTTCAGGCCCTGGGGCAGCGAACGGTAGAGCGGGCTGAAAGGCAGCGCCACGTTGTCGATGTCGCCCGAGCGAATGCTGCCGAGGATCGAGAAGATCGCCCCGCTCGCCAGCACGATCGCCACGATCCGCTTCCAGGGCAGTGGCAGGCGTTCGTCGCGGCGCAGGGCGATCACCAGGGCCAGCGAGAAAAAAGCCGCGAAGATGCGGTTGCGATCGATCACCAGTACCGGGAACACCAGCCCGATGACTACCAGCGCGTTTCGCACGGCCTTGCTCCGGGCGCACAACAGGCCGATCACCGGCAAGGTCCAGCACATGTCCGAGATATGCCGGACGTGCTCGCGGCCGTTCTCCATCACCGCATACGACGATGGCTTGTCGAACAGCGGGACGGGAAACAGCGCCAGGTCGAGGGCGCAGAACAGCACCACGCCCCAGGCATAGGCCAGCGCCACGAAGGCTTCGCGCGTGCCCGCATAGCGGCGCAGGCGAAACATTGCCACCGGCGGCAGGCGCGTGCCCGATCCCAAGTCGAAGACGATGGTTGCCATGGCCATCATGGCCAGCAGCAACAGGCCCTGGGCATAGCCGGTGGGAAGGTCGTAACTGAAGTAGGTAAGCGCGCACGAAAGCAGAAGCGGCAGGCCCAGGTACGTGGAGGGCAGGTGCAGGAGGCTCTTCATGCCTTGCGCATCCGCGGTACGCCGTGGACCACCTTCTTCAGCCGCGAGGCCATCCGCAGGCACAGATGGGCTGCCACGTGCACGGCCAGCGACCAGGCATTCTTCTGCAGGTACGCAACCTTGGCGTCGATCAGATGGACCTGCGCACGCAACAGCGTGGCATGGGGTTCGTCGAAGAGCGGCAGCCGGCGTAGCGCCACCTGGCGGGATTCGAGCAGGTTCATCACCCGCGCGGGCACGTGCCGTGTCCTGCTGAGGTTCTTCCCGTGCAGGCGGTAGGCGCACACGCTCACGTCGATGAAGCCAAGCGCATTGCGCGCTGCCAGGCGCAGGAAGAGGTCCCAGTCGTCGATGTGCAGGCCCTCGTTCCAGCGGTCGACGGTTTCAAGCGCACTCTTGCGGATCAGTACCACCGGACCGCCAACGGCCCACTGGCTGATCACTGCACGCCGAATGCCCTCGTCGGTCAGGTAAAGCCGCTTGTCCGCACCGTGCAGGTCGCACATGCCGCTGGCATGGATGGGATTGTCGTCGGCGTCGATCACCACCGAGTCGCCGATCACGGCACCCTTGGCCGGATGCTCGCGCAGGTAGCGCACCTGCGCGTGCAAGCCCCCGGGCAGGAGATAGTCGTCGCTGGCCCCCAGGCGAAGGAATTCGCCGCGGGCGCGGGCGGCCAGTTCGTTCAGGGTGGCCGATACGCCCTTGTTCGGACGACTGGCGAATTCGACGGGGATCTCATGGCCGTGCCGCCGTATCCACGCGGCGATGGCGTCGGCGGTGCCATCGCTGGAACCGTCGTCGATGATCACGATTTCCTTGGACGGGTAGGGATCTTCCAGCACGCTGTCCAGGCACCGTTCCACATAGCGCTCGTGGTTGAACGCAGGGATCAGCACCGAAACCAGCGGCGGTACCGTGGTTGAACCGTCGGCCATCATCACAAGCTCCCCAGGTAGCGACGCACTACCACCGCGTTGAACACTAGGTACATGAGGTAATTCACTGCAAATGCATACATCGCGCCCACCAGGCCGAAACGGGCGGTGAAGAGGTACACCAGTACAAGGTAAGTGCCGGCAAACACGCATTCGGATACAACAAAAAGCCGGGTCATGGCCTTGGCCAGCATCATGTACGACAGGATGAACGAGGCGATCTTCACCACGTCGCCGGCCAGCTGCGGGCCATAAAGGGCGTTGGCGGCGGTGAAATCGTTGCTGAACAGGATCCGCGTGACCAGGTCCCGGGCCAGG
>NZ_DATHFX010000203.1:0-23999 GCF_035317885.1 Pinirhizobacter sp. | reverse complement strand
CCCGCATTGGCCACCTGCGTGGCGCATGCAATGGCGATGGACGACGACGACATCGCACGGCTTGGTGGCGCCGCACGCGCCTGGTTCGTGCAGAACAAGGCCGGGTTCGGTGAGCGCCTGCGGGCCGCGCTGGCGGGCGTGAACGTCTAGCCGACCGCGAGCGACGCGCGCAGCGGTTCGTATCTCTCCGCGCGCATGCCATCGAGCTGGATGACGGCGTCGGCGGCTTCCTCGATATGGCTGTCCAGACCGCGCAAGGTCCGCACCGTGCCTTCGGCCCGTGTCTGCGCAAGGATCTGGTTATTGGGCATGGCCATATCGTTCGGGTCGGCCGGCGCACGCGACGGATGGTCCAGGTGTACGGCGAGGGCTGCGAATTTCAGCTGCCGGCGATGACGGCCCAAGTTGTCCAGGCGGGCGGCGAGTTCCAGGTCCTCGCTGCCGTAGCCTTCCATCCGCTCATCGAAGCCGTTGACGGCGACGAGGTCATCCTTCCAGAAACTCATGTTACAGCTCATGACCCGGCCGCCGCGGCGTGCCCGTGCCTTGAAGGCGGCAAGCCAGGGATGGCGCAGCGCGTACAGGCGCCGTGAGCCGCTGCTGCGGCGGAAGTCGCCGTCCACCAACGGGTGGTAGCGGGCACTGCCCCCGGCAAGCAGTCGCGTGGTCTCGTGCGCGCTCACGCACAGGCGGCCGCCCTGCAGGTAGAAGCCCTCCTGGGCGAAACGCAAGTGGTCGGCGATGAAATGCGGGTGCAGCACCATATCCCCGTCGACGAGAATTATGTAGTCGCCTTTGGCGGTAACGATCCCGCGGTTCCGCGCCCGCGCGGCACGGAACCCCAGGTCTTCCTGCCACACATGGCGCAGCGGAATGCTGAACCCCGGCGACAGCGACGCGATGAGCCCGGCCGTGCCGTCGCTGGAGCCGTCGTCGGCCACGATGATCTCGTCGGGCATGCGGGTTTGCCGGCGCAGGGACTCAAGCACCAGCGACAGGGCCGAAGCCCAGTTATATGTCAGCACTACGATGCTGATGGTTGGTTCGCTCATGCCTCGGCCCGTCCGGGAAACGAAAACCGGCACACGGCCGGCAAATCTAGCCTTCGGTTTTACGTCCATGGTGCCCCTGGCTGCATTCATCCGGCTTTCCCGCGATCTAAGATCTAAGGCCGGTATCCATGTTGCAGCAGCCACAACTTGACGAACTTGCGGCGTACGTATTCGATTCGCACCAGCGCGTACAGCAGCCCGCGCCAGCCATCGAGGAATCCTGCGCGAAAAACGTAACCCCTCAGGAAACGCCACGCGGGACTGAACAGGATTTGCCCTACATTGGCGCGTTTTCCCGTCGCAAACAAGTGTTCAGCCATCATCTGGGCGTAACGCTCCTGTTTTCCCAGCTGTTCGGCGAGCGATCGGTAGGGGTGGTGCTCGAGGTTTCCGGGCAGCCGGCCGACCAGGCCATTTACGCTCACAGCCTCGTGAATCTCCCGTTTTCCGCGCCATCCACCCTGCCTGCGGTCGAACAGACGCAGCACGCGATCGGGGTAAGCGTTGCCGTGGCGGAGGAACTTTCCGAAATATTCCGACAAGCGGGAAAAGCGATAGCCCGCCATGCCGGGGAAACCCTTCGCATAGGCCGCTTCGATCGCCTGGCGCAGCGTTCCATCGACGCGTTCATCGGCGTCCAGGCACAGCACCCAGTCGTGCCGGGCCTGCGATACGGCGAAATCCTTCTGAGAACGAAAACCGGTGAAAGCGCGGTCGATCACGCGCGCGCCACGGGCGCGGGCAAGGTCGGCGGTGCCGTCGGTGGAACCGGAATCCACCACCACGATGTCGTCGCAGAAGGCGAGCGAATCCAGGCACGCCCCGATGCGGTCGGCTTCGTTGAAGGTGATGATGCAGGCGGACAGCGGGATGGTGGTCATCGAGGCGATGGTCGGGCCATGGGCATCGCGCATAATGCCAGCTTCGCCGCGACCGGACCTGATCGACCGTGCCCACCAGCCTGATGTTCGCCACCGAGCTCTACGCCCTGCCGATCCTGCGGCCGCTGGCTGCGGCAGCCCTGGCGCGCGGGCACGAGGTGGGCTGGATCGTCACCGGCCGCGTGGCCGCCCAGCTGGCCCCGCACGAACGCAGGCTTGCCACCTGGGCCGCCATCGAAGCCAGCGGCGCCCAGGCGGTGTTTTGCGCGGCCAACTGGATATCGCCGCGCCTGCCGGGCACCAAAGTGCAGGTGTTCCATGGCTTCAACGCCGAGAAACGCGAACCCGGCCGCGGGCATTTCGCCCTGCGGGGATTTTTCGACCTGTACCTGACGCAAGGTCCCGCCACCACGGGGCCGTTCGAACAGCTCGCTCGCGAGCATGGCTATTTCGCCGTGCGTGAAACCGGCTGGCCCAAGCTTGATCCGCTGTTCAAGCCGGCCGCCCCGTCGGCGGACCTGAACCCGCACGATGGCCGCCCGGTGGTGATGTTCGCCTCGACCTTCAGCCATCGCTTGAGCTGCGCGCCGTTCGTGCTGGATACGCTTCGACAGCTGGTGGCCCGCGGTGACCGCTATTGGCTGCTAACCCTTCACCCGAAGTGCCCGCCCGAGCTTTTCGAGGCCTACCGCAGCCTTGCCGGACCGCATGCCCGATTCGAGGAGTCCGGGCGGTTGATGGACATGCAGCGCGCAGCCGACGTACTGCTATGCGATACCTCCTCCGTGCTGCACGAATTCGCCGTGCAGCTCAAACCGGTGGTGACGGTGCGCAACCGACTGCCCAAACCGTTCATGCTCGACGTGCAGGATCCAGGCGGGATCGACGGCGCCATCGCCACCGCACTGTCGCGTCCGGAAGCACTGATGCAGGCCGTGCGCGACCACGCCGGTGCCATCCATCCCTGGCGCGATGGCCGGTCGTCCGAGCGCATGCTGGACGCCGTCGATGCCTTCCATCGCGGCGAACTTGGGCCGTTGAAGCGCAAGCCTTTGAACCTGGTGCGCCGTTACAAGGCCTGGCGCGATATCCAGGAACTGGTCGGCAACGTGGACTCCACGCCCGCGGGGTAGAATCCCGGCCATCCATCACGAGCGGACCCCCGCCCTTGCAGCCAAGCAGCTTCTCCCGTCGCGAACACCTCCGCGCCCTGTGGCCGTGGCTTCCTGTCTGGACCATCGTGGCCCTGGTGGGGATTTTCTCCCATGGCCCGATGCCGATGTATTCCACGCGCACGCTGGCCGTGGCCTGGGAAATGTGGAACCAGCACCACTGGCTGGTACCGCACAACAACGGCGAGCCATACAGCGAGAAAGTGCCGCTGGTGTTCTGGATGATCCACGCCGGCTGGCTCGTGTGGGGCGTCAACGACATCTGGCCGCGCGTCCTGGAAGTGATCTACGGCGGCGCCCAGTTGGTCCTGGTGTCGGTCCTGGCCCACCGCCTGTTCCCGAATCGCGCCTGGGTGGCCAAGGCGGCACCCTGGCTGCTCATGTCGCTGGCCTACGCCTTCTTCTTCGGGCTGCAGATCATGTACGACGTGCTTCTGGCAGCGTGGGTGCTGGCGGCATTGCTATGCCTTACCCCGCGTGCCGACCGCAGCGAGCCGCGCTGGCTTTTCTTCGCACTGTGCATTGGCCTGGGCCTCTTGACCAAGGGCCCGGTGATGTTGCTGCACGTGGTGTTCCCATGGCTGTTGGGTCCGTTGTGGAACGACTGGGCGCGTTCGAACCGCGGCCGCTGGTATGGCCGCGGTGCGCTAGCGCTGCTGGGTGGTTTCGCCATCCTGCTGTGCTGGGCACTGCCGGCGGGCTTCAGCGGCGGGGAGGCTTACCGCCAGCGGCTGTTCTTCACCCAGACCGCTGGGCGGGTGGTGGATGCGTTCGACCACGCCGAGCCGTTCTGGTTCTACGCGATGTGGTTACCCGCGCTGCTGTTCCCGATCATCGCCTGGCCGCGCGCCTGGGTGGCGGTGGCAAGCCTGCGCCGCCCGCTGGATCCTGGCGTGCGCTTCGCGCTTTGCTGGATCGTGCCGGTGTTCGTGTGCTTCTCGCTGATCAGCGGCAAGCAGCCGTATTACCCGCTGCCTGAATATGCCGGCTTTGCATTGCTGGTCGCAGGCGCGGTATCGACCTTCCGCGAGAGACGCCCGGACCTTGCCTTCAACTACGCCCTGGGCACCTGGCCGTTGGCACTGGGCGGTTTCGCCGTGGCGGCGGGCATGTTCATCCTGCCGAACCTGGTGGAAAGCGGCCGCGCGCACGATTCCTGGTTCATCGATTTCGCCCGCTACAGCCGCTATTTCGCCATCGTCTATTTCATCCTGGGCGTGTTGCTGTTGCTGCGCGGCAGGGGCGAAACGCGCCGCCTGGCGATCGCCGGGCTGGTGGGCACGCTGGCGCTCAATACGCTGTTCACGCTTAGTTCCTGGCAGCGCTTCGATCTTACGCCTGCGGCGGTATACCTGGGCCGCGCGCAGGCGGAGGGAAAGTCGGTGGGTAACCTTGCCTACTATGAAGGCCAGTTCCACTTTGCCGGCCGCATGGATAAACCCGTCACGCGTCTTCGCGAAGGCCAGGAACTATTCGATTTCGCCAAGGCGCATCCGGATGGCCTGGTGGTGACCTACGGCACCAAGCTCGATAGCGACGAGCTTCGCTACGCCCAACTGGTACAGCCCTTCCGCTCCGATTTCCTGGTGATCTGGAAGGCCGGCGCGCTGGCCGCGCTGCGCCAGGGCCGCCAGCCGGCGGAGCCTGCCATCTCCACGCTGATCTACCCCCCGGGCTATTGGCGCTACAAAGCCCTCAGATGAGCCGCGCCGACGCCCTGCGCAAGCAACTGGACGGTCCGCGCGATGGCGCCCTGCTGCGGTTTTCGCTGGGCTCGGCCCTGCTCGAGGACGGCGATAGCGGCCAGGCGATCGTGCAGCTGCACCGCGCGGTAGCTTTCGACGCGGACTACTCCGCCGCCTGGAAGCTCCTTGCCAGGGCACAGGCAGGCAGCGGCGACACCGCCGCCGCCATCGAAAGCTACGAGCACGGCATTGCCGCCGCGCAGCGCCGCGGCGACAAGCAGGCCGAAAAGGAAATGACGGTATTCCTGCGGCGACTGGTGCGCTAACCAGCCTTGTGCCGGCGCGAATACGGCGAAGGACGGTCGTCGGCGCTATAGCGCTTGTAGTGCCACTGGTATTGCGCGAATGCCAGCTCCACACACCGCTCCACGCCCCGGTTCAGCGCGGCACAGGCGATCTTGAGGTCGGCTGCGGCAAGGCCATCGGGCGCCGGCAGGATGTGGATGCGGAACCCTTCGCCGTCGGGCAGGCGTTCGGCAAAGCTGAAAAGCACCGTGGCGCCCGTGCGCGCGGCCAGCCGTGGCAGCAACACCATGGTCAGCGCTTCCACCCCGAAAAACGGGGCGAATTCGCCCTCGCCGGCGCGGGGCTTCTGGTCGGGCAGGATGCCCACGGTGCCACCGGTGGCCAGGCGCTTGTAGAGCGTGCGGACACCAGCGCCTTCCGCGCGCACCTGTTCGGGCGCCAGGGCGCCGCGCACCTTGCGCAACAGCGCTTCCACCGCCGCCACCCGAGGCGGCCGGTACAGGATGGCCATCGGCGTACGGCTGCATAGCCAATAGTTCAGAAGCTCCCAGCAACCTAAGTGGGGTGCGGCGATGATGGTGCCCTTGCCGCTGGCAATCGCCGCCTCGAACAATTCCAGGCCACGCACTTCGCGCACCAGGCCCAGCGCCTTCTGCGCGCCGCCGCCCCAGATATTGGCCATTTCGGTGAGCGAGCGGCCGCTTTCTTCCATGGTTTGCCTAAGCAACGCAGCGTAGCCAGCATCATCGAGCGCCGGGCGCACCAGCTTCAGGTTCACCGCCGTATGACGCGCCGCCTTGCTGTGCAGGGCCAGCGACAGCCGGCCGATGGCATCGCCCAGCCGATGCATGGCCTTGAGCGGAAAAAGGCTGAAAAGCCGCAATAACAGGTAGACGAGGTAGATGTCAGGACGCATCCGCCCATGGTAACCCGGCGCCGCTTGCCGCTAAATTCGCAGGCATGATTGCCCTCATCCAGCGTGTCAGTTCAGCCCGTGTCGAAGTGGAAGGCGAAAGCGTCGGCGCCATCGGCGCGGGGCTGCTTGCCCTCGTCGCGGTGGAGCCCGGCGACGGCGAAGCCCAGGCCAGGCGCATGGTCGAACGCCTGCTCGGCTACCGGGTGTTCGCCGACGAGGCCGGAAAAATGAACCGTTCCCTTACCGACACCGCCGGCGGCCTACTGCTGGTGAGCCAGTTCACGCTCGCCGCCGACACTCGCAAGGGCATGCGGCCAAGCTTTACCTCAGCGGCCACGCCGGATGAGGGCCGGATATGGTTCGACCGGCTGGTGAGCCTGGCGCGGGCCGCCCACCCGGGGGTGGAAACCGGCCGCTTCGGTGCCCATATGATGGTTCACCTGTGCAACGACGGCCCCGTGACCTTCCATCTGGAGGTTCGCTAGTCCCGGCCGATAACCGTTGCACCAGGCCTCGCCGGTGAAGTTGCCCGGGCCAAGGACATGGACAACCGACGACATGGCGCGATTCTTGCGTGCTTGTCCGACCGCCCATGTTCTTGATACTGGTCATAAAATCACCATATTGGTATAATGGTTAGTCATGCAGATAGCGGCGGTCGGAATGAATAGCAAAGCCCACGAGCAGCAATCGGAAATCAAACAGCTCATTTCCAAGGGGCTCGAACAGGGCTACCTGACTTACGCTGAAATCAACGACCACCTCCCCGACGACATCGTCGATCCGGAGCAGATCGAAGACATCATGGCGGTGCTCAAGGGCGTCGGCATCGAAGTACACGACGCCGCCCCGGACACCGACACCATCGCCGACGGAGCCTCGCCGGGTGCCACCGGCGACGACGAAGCCGCCGCCGAAGAAGCCGTGGCCCTGCTGTCGGCGGTCGACGCCGAAGTCGGCCGCACCACCGATCCCGTCCGCATGTACATGCGCGAGATGGGTACGGTGGAACTGCTCACCCGCGAAGGCGAAATCGCCATCGCCAAGCGCATCGAGGAAGGCCTGAACCAGGTGCAGACCGCCCTGGCCAGCTTCCCGCTCACCATCCAGTTGCTGCTGGAGGAATACGACCAGCACCTGGAGGGCAAGCGCCGCCTGTCCGAGATCCTGGCCGGCTTCGCCGACCTTGAAGAGCTGGCCGACCAGGAGAAAGCCCTGGCCGCCGAGGCCGCGCTGAACGCCCCGCCGGTGGAAGAAGGCGACGAGGAAGAAACCGACGACACCGTCGAGGAAGAGGAAGCCGGTCCCACCGGTCCCGATCCCGAAGAGGTCAAGCGCCGCATGGAAGAACTCCGCTCGCTGAGCGCGAAGTTCCAGAAGGCTGCGCCCAAGGCCGAGATCAACGACAAGAAGGTGCTGAAGATCCGCGACCAGATGGCCGAGGCTTTCCTGAAGCTCAAGCTGCCGTCCGCGCTGATCGACGGTTTCGTGCGCAAGCTGCGCGAAGTGGTGAACGATATCCGCCACCACGAGCGCGTGCTGATGGACATCTTCGTCAAGCAGGTGAAGATGCCGCGCGCGGAATTCCTGAAGACCTTCCCGTCCAACGAGGGCAACCTGGAGTGGGCGGCCGAGCTCGGCCGCAAGCGCCAGAAGTGGTCGCCGAACATCAAGACCTACCGCGAGGTCATCGACGGCGAGCAGGAAAAACTTGCCACCATCGAGCGCACGCTGTACCTGCCGCTGACAGACATCAAGGACATCAACCGCGCCATGAGCGTGGGCGAGGCCAAGGCCCGCCGTGCCAAGAAGGAAATGGTCGAGGCGAACCTTCGCCTGGTGATCTCGATCGCCAAGAAGTACACCAACCGCGGCCTGCAGTTCCTTGACCTCATCCAGGAAGGCAACATCGGCCTGATGAAGGCCGTGGACAAGTTCGAATACCGCCGCGGCTACAAGTTCTCCACGTACGCCACGTGGTGGATCCGCCAGGCCATCACCCGTTCGATCGCCGACCAGGCGCGCACCATCCGTATCCCGGTGCACATGATCGAGACGATCAACAAGTTGAACCGTATTTCCCGCCAGATGCTGCAGCAGTTCGGCCGCGAGCCGACGCCTGAAGAGCTGGCCAAGGAAATGGAGATGCCCGAAGACAAGATCCGCAAGGTGCTGAAGATCGCCAAGGAACCCATTTCGATGGAGACTCCTATCGGCGACGACGAAGATTCGCACCTTGGCGATTTCATCGAGGACACCAACGCCAGCTCGCCGATCGAATCGGCGACGGAAACGGGCCTGATGGAAACCGTCCGCGACATCCTGGCCGGCCTCACCCCGCGGGAAGCGAAGGTGCTGCGCATGCGCTTCGGCATCGACATGAACACCGACCACACACTAGAAGAAGTGGGCAAGCAGTTCGATGTCACGCGCGAGCGGATCCGCCAGATCGAGGCGAAGGCGCTGCGCAAGCTGCGTCATCCGAGCCGCTCGGAGCAGCTGCGCTCGTTCCTTGATATCGACTGACGACGTGGCGGCATCGTGCGGGGTCAGAGTAATTACTCTGACCCCCATAGGAAAAAGGCCCGCCTCGGCGGGCCTTTTCTTTGGTCGGTAAGCCTGATCTGTTTCTGCAAGCGCAAGGATCGCCCGGCGATACCATCGGTGTCGTCGAATCAAATGGCAGGATGCCATGCAGAATGCAGCCCCACCGTCGATGGTCATCGACATCCCCGTCGGCGGGATCGAAGTTGATTCCCACACGGGTGGCGATACCGCCCTGGTCGGCGGGCAAAAGCTGCCCGTGCAGTTCGACCTCGACCAATGCGTCTGGACGAGCGCGCATCCGGACGGCGGGCCATCGTTGCCGCTGGCATGCCTCAACGATGGCTCGCGCTTACGGCGGGTCGAACTCCCCGGCATGCCAGCCGTACCGGTCGATGCCACGCCCATACCGCGGTTTCTTCACTTCATATGGGTAGGCCATCGCCTTATGCCCGAAGCGCTCGCCGACCGCGTGCTACTGAACGCTTTGCGTACACCAGGCTTTCGGACCATCGTGCATGTGGGCATGCATGACCCTTCGTTGCTGGAGGCCATGCGTGACCGGCTTGCCGGTCGAGTGCCGTGGGTCACCGTGCTCAATCTTGATGAGGAACCGTGTCTTGCCGCGTTCCGGGAGTTACCGGTTCATCGTTACTACCGCGCCTTCATGGCAGAGGCGACGCGAAACTATGGCGCCGCCGCGGATCTCCTGCGGCTTTGGCTCGTTTACGCGTACGGCGGCGTGTATCTGGATGTCGATGATGTATTCGCCGGCGAGATCGATATCAACGCCCACCTGCTGGCGGCCCCCGGCGACGTTCTTCTTGGTAGTCGCTATAGCGATCCGCTGCACGGCTTCGCCGGATACAACCAGAGTCATTTTGCGAGCCATGCGGGCAGCCCCCTGCTGATGAGCATGCTCGATGAAGCATGCCGTCGCCTGGAGGCATCGCCTGCGTTCTTCGCCAATCGCCCACGGGGTAGGCCCGGTGAACCAGAAGATCACAGCATGAATACCTACGTCCGTGCCGTGTTTCACGTGACAGGGCCTCAGCTGTTCACTGACATGATCTCAACGCTTCGGCCCGACGTAGCCTCCGTCGAGGCTAATCTTCTGCGCGCGATGGAAGTGCTGCACTATTCCCCAGACCGGCCTCGATACCGCGCCGAATCGTACCTGGCATCTGCATATGCAGCCCTGATGCATTACCTGCCGTTTCGTGACGGCCCGTTCCGGGTAGTGATCGGCAGCGCGGGATCGTGGCACGACCAGAACGCCTAGCCCCCTCGTCGACTTCTGGTCGCCGGGTCGCACGCCACCCTCGAGGTGGCGTTGCCTTTTCCAAGGAGGGAAAAATGCGTACAGCGCTACTTCGTTGCCAGTCGCTGATGAACGTGAGGTGCACTGTCCGCCTGACTGGAGAAGTGCGCCGAACTGACAGCCGGCCTGCTGTCGATGACGATGTTTCACGCCCCTCACGAGCGACGGACATCGGCGGGGTCAGAGTAATTACTCTGACCCCATAGGACGACACTCACCCCATGTCGTAGAAGAACTGCTCGCGATCGATCTTGTCGTTCTTCACGTGGTAGACGCAGATCTCGGCCATCTCCATGCGGCCGTGTTCCTTCATGGTCACGTCCATGATCATCGAGAGGCTGAACCAGTTGCCCGCCACGGTGGCGTCGCTGATCTTGATGTCGTGCATCTCTTCAACGCCGGCCTGGAAAGCCTCGCCCTTCTTGTAGATCGCGTCCAGTCCCTTGACGTTGCCCATCGTGCCCTGGGGCGAGCCTTCCGGCTCGATGCTTTCCGCATCCTGCGCGTAAAGCTCCTTTTGCGCTGCCTCGAACTGCCCGCTGCGACACAGCTCCACCAACCGCTTGGCCACCGATTCCGTGCTCATCGCCGTCACTCCAGGGGATAGGAGTCCCGAGGGTACGCCCGGGATGGTGACGAAAACAGGTCCAATCCGTGCACCTTCCTCGGTCCATGGCCATCCATGCCAACGCTGATGCCTACAGCTGCGACACGGCTCTTGCTTGCTCGGCTTACCCGATCAGGTGGGAGAGCTCGCCCATGGTGAGCGTTGCGTTCTGGCCCAGCACGTCGAGCTCCTCGACGATGTTGGCCAGGGGGGCGTGCGGTGGGATCTGGCCAAACAGCACGTAGTGGCTGCCCACCAGGCCCACGTTCGACAGCGGCATCACCGGCCCCAGGCGCAGGCAGGCCTCGTTGAAGGCATCGGGGCTTTGCACCGACCGCTGCTCGCACAAGGGCGTGGATACGTGCACCTCGTCCTCGCTGACGGTGATGCTTACCGGCTGGTCGTCGTAGTTGCGCAGATGGAACTCGATGGACGGCGGCGCCTGGTGCAGGCGCAAGCCGGCCAGCTGACGGCTCTCGCCGGCATGACTGGCCAGGGCGCCGTACAGCGCCTGGAGGGTCCATTTATCGTTCATCGCGTTGAAGTCCATGTGCGCCACCAGCTCATCGGTGTGCGCGCCACGAACATGCCGCAGGAACCGGCGCACCAGTTCCTGCTCGGCCTCGGTCATGTAGATCCTGGGGATCGTCATGCCTAGCCGGGTCATCCGGTCGCGGAACGCACGCTGGCGCTGCGCTCCGCTGGTGACTGGTTTCTGGGCTGACATGGACGTAGGTTTTTTCTGTTACGCGTAACGTTAAGCGTAACTTACGCCTGTCGGTGGGCGTTACAAAATTACGAGGTAAGTTTCCGAAGGCCGGATAAGACAAAGCCCGCGCAGGGCGGGCTTTGTCGGTTACACCTGGCGCAAGGCTTAGTGGTGGATCACGACCGTCCGATGGACCGGGTGGTGCACCACGCGGTGATGAATCGGGTGATGGACCACACGATGCGGCGGCACATGATGCACGGGGTGATGGATTACACGATGCGGCGGGTAAGGCTGGGCCAGCACGGCGGGCGCGGCAAGGGCCGCGGCCAGGGTGAGGCAGGCGGTGGCAATCAGTCGTTTCATCGCAAACCTCCAGTGGGAAACTGGAAGTTAGAGTGCAGTGCCCACCGTGAACGGCGAGGCTTCGCAAGAACATGCGGAAGGGTATCGTTCAAATCCAAAGGTTTGGCTACACTTGGCGGCCGCACGCGGGCCTATAGCTCAATGGTTAGAGCAGAGGACTCATAATCCTTTGGTTCCAGGTTCGAGTCCTGGTGGGCCCACCACATTGCAGTTTGGCAATGTCCGCTGTGATTATCCCAGCGTCAAATGGCAATTTTGACACTTTCGACAGGTTTTCGGATTGACGCTTTCGCCTAAGCTTGGGAGGAAGCGCTCCATCTCGACTGCCGTTTGGATCCGGGCTTGGTCCGGACTGCCCCCTACCCTATCGATATCCAACCGGAGGTTGCAGCGCCCATGACGGATGAATCGAAAATCGGGAAAGAGAAGCAGGACCACTGCGCCTCGGGAACCTCCGGGGACACGGGGGCAAGCGTCAAGATCTCACGCCGAGAATTCCTCGCGAGCACGGCCACGGCCATCGCCGCGACCGGCTTGATGATCGTGCCCCGCCATGTCCTGGGCGGGACGGGCTATACGCCGCCCAGCGATCGATTGAACATTGCCGGCATCGGCGTCGGCGGCATGGGCATGAACAACATCCGTGCCCTGGCCGGTGAGAACATCGTCGCCCTGTGCGACGTGGATTGGCACTACACGGAGAAGAGCTTTCGCGGGATGTTCAACTCCCTGGGGAAAGCGCAGGCACGCCTCGACAAGGCCCAGACAGCCAAAGAACGCCTGGAGCTGCAGGATCAGATCAAGCAGACAAACCTGCTTTCCCGCAAGTTCGATTCGATCAAGCGTTATACCGACTACCGCCGGATGCTCGAACAGCAGAAGGACATCGACGCGGTGGTCATTGCGACGCCGGACCATCTGCATGCGGTGATCGCCAGCGCGGCGATGAGCCATGGCAAGCACGTGTACGTGCAGAAGCCCCTCACCTGGTCGATTGACGAGGCCCGCACGCTGGCACGGAAGGCCAAGGACAACCCCAAGATCGTCACGCAGATGGGAAACCAGGGCCACTCGACCGACGATGCCCGGCTGATCAACGAGTACATCGCGGCCGGGGCGATCGGCAAAGTCAGCGAGGTCCACGTCTGGACAAATCGCCCGCTTGCCTACTGGCCACAGGGAATTCCACGTCCGCAGCCCAGGCCAAGACCGGACGACGCGAGCTGGGACGAGGAAGCGGTGATGGACCGGCTCGCCAATGCCATGGTCGGCAACTATCCAAAGCCGGAAGGGCTGGCATGGGATCTCTTCCTTGGCCCCGGTCCCGTCGTCGACTATCACCCTGTGTATCACCCGTTCAACTGGCGCGGGTGGGTGGATTGGGGCGTGGGTGCCATCGGCGACATGGGGGCACACTTGATCGATTCCCCGTTCTGGTCGCTGGACCTGGGTTTTCCGACGTCCGTGGAGACCGTCTCCACGCCCTTCGACAACGCGTCGTACCCCATGGCGACGATGACGTACTACGAGTTCCCGGCGCGCGGCAGCAGGCCGCCGGTGAAGCTCACCTGGTATGACGGCGCGTTGCTGCCTCCCGGGCTGCAAGCATTGGGTGCGGGGCAGATGAGCAAGGACGGCGGCGTCCTCTACATCGGTGACAAGGGCAAGCTGATCCACGAAACCTACGGCGCGAACCCGCGCCTGCTGCCGCAGTCGTTGCATGATTCGGTGGGCACGCCTCCCCAAAAGTTCGCGCGCATCAAGACGTCGCACGAGATGAACTGGGTCGACGCCTGCAAGGGAAAGGGGGAAGCGTCTTCCCCGTTCGCGTACGCCGCGCGGCTGACAGAGGTCATGCTGCTGGGCGTCGTGTCCCTTCGCGCGGGCGGCAGGATCGAGTACGACGCGCAGAACATGCGCATCACCAACGCGCCGGCAGCCAACGAGTTCCTGCATCGCGAGTATCGCGAAGGTTGGGCCATCTAGGACAACGAGGTAGGCCGAAATCTGGAGAGGCTACGACAGTGAGAAATGGCGAGAAATGGAGAAAACACGTGCGTGACCACCCAATGACGTTTGTCTAGTATCGCTGCTGCTTGCATCTTTGAAGTGCGGGGAACCTGAAGCGCCGGCAGCTTTATCGATAGCAGCGAATGAGGGCGGTGCTTGCCGAGAAGGCGACCCGTTCTTGCATTGGTTCAACGTTGGGGTTCAACGCCCTATTCGGGGAGACAACAACATGACGTTCTATCGATGTGGCGGCTTGCTCGCCACGGCTTTCCTGTTGCTCGGAATTGGCGTTCCACTGGGCGCCCATGCTGCTGCGGCACCAACCAATGCGTCACTGGCTTTTGCGCCGGATACCGCGCGGATTACCAACGCGGTCGACAACACGCGCCTGACCACCGTGCAAGGCAGCCATTCCTTCAAGACACTCTCCGCCGCTGACCAGGGTCCGGTGGCAGACATCAAGCCGATTCGCAACATGACCTTGGTGCTCAAGCGCAGTGCGCAGAAACAAAGCCGTTTCGACGCCTATGTCACCGAACTCAATAGCCCCAGTTCGGCGAAGTACCATAAGTGGCTGACCGCGAAACAGATCGGCACCATGTTCGGTCCGGCGCAATCGGATATCGATAAAGTCACCAGTTGGCTTCGCTCGCAAGGCCTGACCGTCAACGAAGTGCTGCCGACGGGCATGATGATCCGCTTCTCCGGCACCTCGGGCCAAGTGCGTACCGCCTTCCATACCCAGCTGCACAACTTCACCAGCAATGGTGAATCGCATTTCGCCAACGTCACCGATCAGCAGATTCCCGAGGCGCTGGCGCCGGTGGTGGAAGGCGTTGCATCGCTGAACAATTTCTTCCCGAAACCGCAGCACCACGATGTCGGCACGGTGAGCAAGGACAAGCATACCGGCCAGTGGAAGACGGTATCGACCAGCCCCGACTTCACCGTACCGCCCGGCACACAGAATCCCAGCGTCTCCTACGACGTGGTGCCGGCGGATTTCAACAAGATCTACAACGTCGAGCCCTTGTGGGGCCAGGCCACGCCGGTCCGCGGTGCCGGCCAGACCGTCGCCGTGCTGGAGCGCACCGATGTGCAGCCGCAGGACGTCACGACCTTCCGCACCGCGTTTCTGCCGCCCGATGCCAAGGGCGTCATCAGTTATGTGCATCCACAGGGGAAATTCGGTCTCGACCTCATTGACCCAACCTGCAACGATCCGGGCACGAACGGCGACGAGGGCGAAGCGGCGCTAGACGTGGAATGGATCGGTGCGGCCGCGCCCGACGCCAATATCGTGTTCGCGTCCTGCGACGACACCAATAGCCCGCAGTTCGGCCCTTTCACGGCGGCCTTGAACCTGCTCGACAATCCCGATGTGCCCCCTCCTTCGGTATTCAGCCTGAGCTACGGCGAGTGCGAAGTTCTCAGCCTCAATAATGTCGTGAAGGACGTCGGGCTGCTCTGGGAACAGGCTGCCGCCGAGGGTGTCACCGTCTACGTGTCGTCGGGCGATGCAGGCTCCGCCGGCTGCGATCAGAACAATGCGACTGCATCGTTCGGCGTCACCGTCAATGCCATGTCGTCGACACCATGGAATGTGTCGGTGGGTGGCACGGATTTCGACGACGTGGGCAAGACCCAGAACTACTGGACCTCGACCAACCTGCCCGGCGGCCTCTCGGCTGTGAGCTATATCCCCGAGCAGACCTGGAATGACTCCTGCGCAAGCAGCAAGCTCGACGCCGAGTTGAAGATAAAGAACGGCGTCAAGGCGTGCAACAGCCCCGCGGGACAGCAGTTCATGAACACCACCGGTGGTAGCGGCGGCCCTAGCGCGTTCTGGCTTCAGCCGCCGTGGCAGACCGACATCTACGGTGCGCCGACCAATCAGGTTCGCATGCAGCCTGATATTTCCCTCTTCGCTGCCAATGGCATCTATGGCCACGCGCTGGTGTTCTGCATGTCCGATGCGAGCGTCGGCGGCACCGCGTGCGACTACACCAATCCTGACAATGTGCTCTTCAACAGTGCTGGCGGCACGTCGTTCGCGGCGCCGGCGATGGCCGGCATCCAGGCACTGATCAACCAGGCCACGCAGGAGAGCCACGGTAACGTCGCACCGGCGCTGTACGCGATTGCCACCAAGGAGTACGGCACCAACGCCTCGCCGAACACCGCCATGGTCAATGCCTGTAATTCGTCCAACGGCACATCGATCGACAGTGCCTGCGTGTTCAACGACGTGACCCAGGGCGATATCGACGAGCCATGCTTTGCAGGCGCGGCCGATTGCTACTCCGGTGCAAAGGGCAACACCTTCGGCGTTCTCAGCGAAGGTGGCGATATCGCGCTGGCGCCGGCATGGAAAACCAATGCCGGTTATGACTATGCCACCGGCCTTGGAAGCGCCAACGTGACCAATCTGGTCAATGCGATGGTCAAGTACGACCAGACCTCCCGCGGGCTGGGCAATGCAGCACCCGGCGATTTCCTGAATCCGTTCTCCGTGGGCGCCGATAACTACAGCGACATCGCGCTGGTCGATCCCGTTGCGGGCATCTTCACCGATATGGCCATGAAGGGCAGCGTCATGCTGCGTACGGGGACACAGTCCGTCACCCCCGGCTTCACTATTGGTGCGAATGCAGGCCTGTTCACTCACCACAGTGGAGCTTCAACGACGCAGAGCGCAATCGGCTTCAGCTATGCCAGTCTCGCCTGGACCGGCCCGGATCACCAGCTTCATGTGTGGTTGTCAGATGGCTTGGGTGGTCCGAACCAATACCTGCCCTTCGTCCTGGGCGACCCGTATTCGCCGGACTGGTCGCTGGTGGGTTCGGGCGATTTCAACGGTCCCGACCAATGTGGCGATCGTCAAGCCGATCTGCTGTGGCACAACGACAGCACCGGCGAAATCAGCTGGTGGGATTTGAGCCTGGGCTTCCTCATCGGCAGGAACGGGCCCGAACGTCGCGTCAACGCCAACGTCGGTCCAACGCTCGCCGCTCCATCGGGCTCCGTGCCAACCATCGCGGATGTCGACGGCGACGGCTACGCCGACATCGTGTGGACCCGTCCGGATGACAACAGCGTGACTGTGTGGATCAACAACCACGCCGGTAATTTCGTCTCCCATCGGATCGCCGATCATCAGCCTGGCTTTGTCCTGTACGGTGCCGGCGACGTCAATGGCGATGGCAAGACCGATCTGATCTGGACCAAGCCCGACGCCAACAAGATGTCGTGGTGGATCATGAATGGCTTCACTGTCGTGGATCAGCAAACCCTCAAGGTGAAGGCCGGTTACACCATGTCGAGCATCGCCGACTACGATGGTGACGGCCTGGCCGACATTCTGTGGGTGGATACCACCGGTCATGCTTTTGAGTGGCAGGGCACCGGCGGCAACTTCCAGTCCTTCCGTGTCACTGACAGCGTCGGCAAACCGGTGGTGATTCCGGCCGGCATGAAGGTGCAGCCGGTTCGCCTGCAGGGCACAGCGGCAGCAGGTGGCGTGGATGTTATCGCCTCCCTGAATCAGAGCGAAGCCTGCAAGGCCCCGCCTGCCAACTGAGCCAGGATGCTCGTGAGGTGCTTATGAACAGGCCGGGCTCCCATGCCCGGCCTGTTCGTTTCGTTCGATGTGGCTTCAATCGCAAGTTCTTTCGCTCGTAGAAGACGTAGCATTGTGCGGCCGAGTGCGTCGGCCTGAGCCATGCACGCTATCAACGAGAATGACGATGTGGCACCGCCTGCAAGCCTGGTTGAATCGTTTGCCGATCACCGATCCCGTTGACCGCCGCAACGCTGTTTTCCTGCAACTCTTCCTGGTCTATCAAGGCTGCCGCACACCGCTGATAAAGATCTACCTGCTGACGTCCGAGTGGGATTACATGACGTCGACCTTCTTCAGCAGGACTGTCGTGTCCAAGGACTTGTCTATCGCCGTGGATCTTGGCACGGACCTGGCGATCACGATCGCCGCATGGTTTGGTTTGTATCTGATCCGCGTTGGCAAATTCAGACAAGCTGTCACGCAGTTTCTCGCCACCCAACTGATATCCGGCCTGTTTGCCTATGCGGCATTTGGTTACAAAGTGACCCCGGGCGATACGTTGCTGCTGATATCGCTGGCGCTTGGCGGGCTGATGCTTGGGCGTCGGGCGTTGTGGACGATCTATGTGTCCATCCTGGTGATCTGCGCCACCGGGATGACCACCGACTACCTGCATGACCCGAGCCAGCACGCGAGTTTCTTCGCCGCCTATAACGGCCTGCTGTTCCGGCTCTTCAGCTATGCGTTGATCACCATCATCCTGGATCGAAGCATCGGCGCGTTGCGTGAAGCGCTGGCCGAATCGAACAGGCATCGGCAGCAGTTGCAACATGAAATGCTTGAGCGCGAGCGCGCGCAGGAGCAACTTCTGCACGCGCAGAAGATGGAAGCCATCGGCCAGTTGGCCCAGGGCATCGCACACGATTTCAACAACGTGCTTGGCATCGTGCTCGGCTTCGCCAGGGAGCGCCATCGCCTGGATGAACCTGGCGCGGAACTCGGCACCGATGCGCAGGCTTTGGGTCAGGCCTTGCTGGGCGTGGAGATGGCCGCCCGGCGAGCCGATGCGATCAACCGCAAGTTGCTGAACTTCAGTCGTCGCGACACGACCCGAATCGAGATCTTCGATGCGGTAGAGGCGGCGCTGGATCTGAAGCCGATGCTTCGACAACTGTTTCCATCAGCGGTGCGGCTGCATTTCCAGGTGCCGGATCGTCCTTTCTGGATCTCGTTCGACCGCAGTCAGTTTGAGCTGGCGATATTGAACATCGCTTCCAACGCGCGCGACGCGATGCCTCGCGAGGGAACGTTCGAAGTCGCTATCGCCGCGGATGGTCCCCATGCGATCGAACTGAAACTGAGCGACAACGGTATCGGTATGCCGGAAGAAATGAAGTTGCGGATTTTCGAGCCATTCTTCACCACCAAACCGGTGGGCAGCGGCACGGGCGTGGGCCTTACCGTGGTCTACAACCTCGTTCACAACGCGAGCGGAAGCATCGACGTAGAAAGTGAACCGGGAAAGGGCACGACCTTCCGCATCCATCTTCCCGCCGTGTCAGGACAGCACGAAGACATAGCCCTCTCCATGCACGGCGTTGAGCGGCAACGGCATGCCGAGCACACGTTGCACTTTCTTGCGCAGGCGGTGGACCAGTGAATCAAGCCGGTGCGGATCGAAGTCGTAGGCGTTGTCGGTCAATGTCCTGATCAGATCAGCGCGCGAGATCGCCTGATTCGGACGCTCGAAGAACTTTGCCAGTAGTCGACCTTCCGTCTTGGTCAGCGCAACCACATCGCTGCCGGGCGAAAGCAGACACCAGCCATCGGCATCCAGATGCCAACGACCCGCGCCAGGCGTTGGCGTTGCGCGCAAACGGCGCGCGAGGCTGTAGATCGTCGCCACCAGCAGGTCGACGTCCACGGGTTTGGACAAATAGGCGTCCGCGCCTTCGACCAAGCCGCGCACATGGTCGACCTTGCCGCTGCGTCCGGTCAACATGACGATGCCGACATCGTCCATCTCTGCGTGCAGGCGGCGGGCAACATCGAATCCGTCGGCATCGGGCAAGCCCACATCGAGTATGAGGATGTCCGGCCATGCAGTGGCTGTGTACGCGTCGAGCTCAGCCGCCTTACCTATCGCGGCCACTTCGAATCCAAAGCTGCGCAATTGCGGCACCAGCACGCGATCACGCAGCAATTCATCGTCTTCGAGCAGGAGCACTCGCAGTGGCGCTGCGAACACAGGTTTGGGCGAATTCGTCGGCGTCATGACTGCTTCGGCTGTGGGGGCATGGGGCAGTACTTCGATCAGTGTCGGAATAACCCCTCAATTGAACTCTTGAAAGCTCCATTGGAAATGTGACGGACGCCAAGTATCCAGTGATCGGCTTGCCAACCCAGCGTGCTGGTGAACTCATAGCTTGAGCGGCTAGCCATCAGATCGGATCGCGACCACCGGGGCTACCCGGGACGCACTCCGCGCCGGCCCATGCACGGCCAACTGACCGATCAGCCAGACGACAAGCGCACCGCAGGCCAGCCAAGCGATGGGCAGGTGCGGGATCTCATAGAGCTTCATCAACGCCATGTTGCCACCAATCGAAAGCACGACGCCCAGCACGATCCCGCCGGCCGCGATCATGGCGTTCTCGATGTGGAAGTAGAGCAATATGTCGGCAGCGCGCGCGCCCAGTGCCCGGCGCACGCCGATCTGCCGCTTCCGCTGCCCGACCCAGAAGCTGCTCAGTCCGACGATGCCACCGGCCGTCGCCAGTAACAGCAGTCCGCAGACCACGGCCATCATCGTGGCTACGCTGCGATCGGTGTCGTAGCCTGCTTCGCGTGCGCGCGCGAGGGTCTGCACGCCGTCCACGGGGTCGACCAGGCGCAAGCCGCCCTGGCTCGACAACGCGGCGAGCGACGCCTGGATCACGGCGTGCATGGCGGTGCTGTGCGTGCGCACAATGTAGACCGTGCCGGCCGGATCCGCCTGCCGGGCGGGGAACAGCACGCTATCTTCGTCGATGCTGCGCGTGGTACTGCCAGCATAGGGGCCTTGCAGGCTTGTCAGTATGCCCACGATGGTGGAAGGGCCATCTTCCAGCCAGATGGTCTTGCCCAATGCCGGCGAATCCGGGAACAACTTGGAAGCAAGGCTTCGTGTCACGATGATCGAAGGCGATGAAAGCTTGTCGTACGGGCCAATGTCCTTCACCTCGTCATCGCGAAAGTTCCGGCCTTCGGCGAGCGTGACACCGAACGTATCGATGGCGTGGGTGTCGCCGAGATAGGCGATGGCGAGCTTCGCCTTGGCGGTCTGCTCCGGTTCCGTCCGCAAGCGCATCAGCACGCCACCACCCCCTTCGAGAGGAAATGCTTCACTGGCAATGGCATCACGCACGCCAGGCACTTGTCGCAGCACCGCTAAGTCCGCGCGCATCAGGGCACCGATGCGGCCTGGGTCGACCTGGCTGCGCCAGGCGTTCCTGATCACGAACAGGTGTGCCTCGTCCGTGCCCGTCGGTCGCGAGAGGTGCACGACGCGGGTGGCGACGATAAAGAAGGCGTTGCTCACCACGGCCAGTGTCAACGCCACCTGCAGCACGATGAGCGCGGTGGCTACCTTGTGCCGCTTCAGCGCGTTGAGGATTGGCCGTACCTGCAGGCCGACGCGGAAATCAGCCATTGATCTTCACCTGCCAGCCGGGCTGGATGGCGGTCGCCCGCCACACGGGATAAATGGCTGCAAGCACCGTGACCATGACCGCCACCAGCAGGGTAAGTGCCAGCAGGCCGGCGTCGATTCGGACCAGTCGCGCAATGCCCGACTCGAACAATCCGTCGACGCCCCACGTGCCCAGCATGGTAAGGATCACACCGAACACGCCGCCGGCGGCGCCGACCAGGGCCGCCTCGATCAGGAACTGCGCGCCAATGGCCCGTTTCGATGCGCCCAGCGCACGGCGCACGCCGATCTCCGGGGCGCGGCGCATGAACCGGGCCAGCATCAGGCCAATCACGTTGACCAGCGCCACAACCAGGAAGCTGAAAGACACCAGCATCGACAGGCTCGACACCTTCGGTACCACATGGATGATGGACATCCATTCCATCAGGCCGTGCAGGCGCACGTTGGGCGCCCACGCGAAGCGACCCGAGCGTTGCTGCTCGGCGGCATAAGCCTGCAAGTAATCACGGTAGCGCTCGACGCCGGCGGCGGTGGGCAAGTCCACCCAGGCGCTGATCCAGTTGCATTCGCCATGGAGGTAACCTTGCCAGTCGCCGGCCCCGGGGGCCACGGCACTGCAGTAGTCGTATTGCGGCGCCTTGCGCACGTCGATGGCGCGATTGAACGGCACGAATACCTGGCCGGCATCCTCGAATGCGCTCAGCGGCCCCTGGCTTGCCACGTCGAAGAAGCGCGGGCGTGGGTTGAACGCGTCGAGCACGCCGACGATGCGGTAGGCGCGTCCGTCCAGCTGAAGCGAGCGCCCCACGCTGTTTTTCCCGGCGAAGAGGCGCTCGTTCAACTTTCGACCGATCACAACCACGGCCGCCCGCCCGGTATCGTCGCTTGCCGTCCAGGCCGAGCCGTAGGCGAACGGCACGGCGAACATGGGAAAGAAGTCCGCGGTTACCGCATCGCCGCCCGTGGCAATCGGCTGGACGCGCTCATCTCCGGGCTCGACAACCCATGTCGCCCCATAGATCAATGCATGGTGTTCGGCGAGGGTCGATCGAGCGACGGCCATCGCGTCTGTATAGCTCAGCGTGACCGGTGGTTCGCCGCTTCCGTACTTGCCGGGCCCGAAATTATCGACCTGTGGAACGAACAATCGTGCGGACCGCGATGGGATCGGGTCGCCCGTGGTCACCCGGAACACGGCGTAGCAGACCATGCAGGTGGCAACACCACAGCCGATCAATACGATCACCAGCCAGGTCAGCGCCCGGCTACGCCCACTGCTGCGCAACGCCAGGCGTAAGTAATAGCCCCACATGCAATCCCCTGTCGACGGGGTACGCGGAAGCGCATCGCCCTCGTTCTGGCCGATAGTAGCGTACGACGCGAACCGTAACCCCGACCAATGGCTCGTTGTCGAGCACAAACCCCGCATGTAGCCTTCCCGCAGGAATCTGCGAAGATACCGTCACGAACTAACGTCCGGCGCGCTCCAAATCTCTTACAGTTTCCAGCGAATGGGACGAAACGCCTCGACCCAGGAACCATTGCCCGAGAAGCCTCAGCAATGGTTTTTCCAGGAAGCGGTAGCTGAGCAAGGCGATGCCCAGCGCGATGATGACCATGAGCGCGATGAGCCCGGCTGAATTCGCTACGCCCACCCAGCCGAGGCGTACGAACAACTCCGCCACGGCGGTGAATACCACCGCGTGCCACAAGTAGATGGAGAATGACGCGTCGCCAAGGTACTGCAGCACACGCGGCATGATCCATTGTTGGCGAATTTCAAGCACGACAAGCCCGTAGATGAAGATCGCCGCCGGGATCCCGCCCCCGACCACATGGAGGGCAAAAGAGCGGTTGCTCGCCACCAGCGTCCCCCAGTGGGCCACGTTCAAGGCGAATATGCTGGGCCTCAAGAACACCAGGCCGATCGCCATCCAGATAAAAGCACCCGCCAATAGCGCGCCATGGAATCGGTGGAAGCCGCGGTCGACGAGCATGGCGACGGCGATGCCCAGCAGGAACTCCAGCACGATGGGGGAGAACACGAAGTCCAGCGGCTTGCTCCAGGGGAGCCACAAGCCCAACAGCGTCGCACCCCCGACAATGGCGAACCAGATCACCACCCCTACCATGGCCCGCCGCGCGAACAGGAGCAGGCTCAGGGCCACCACCGCGTAGAAGTAGACCTCGAAGGTCAGTGTCCAGGCGACGTAGACGCGGAAGTTCGGCACGTTGTCGATGAGCGCGAGCAACTGGAACAACGGCTCGTGCGGCAGCGGCACCGCGGGCGGCGCCCACGCCAAGACCAGGCACGACGTGCCGAAGACGATCCAATAGAGCGGGTAGATACGAATGAACCGCTTCATTGCGAACGCATGGACCGCCCGCCCCTTCCCCACGGCATCCATGCTGTCGATCGACCGCCGCATCACGTGGTAGATGATGAAGCCCGAGATCACGAAAAATATGTCGACGCCCGTCCCCCCGACGACCGAGAAGAAAGTCTTGGCCCAGTGCGTGCGCATAGGCGCGATGTCCTGGAAGATATGCGCCGAAACGACGATCAATGCAGCGATCGCGCGCATGCCCTGGATATTGCGGTAAGTCATGCCCCGTGATTCCCCTGGCATTGCGCAATGGCTCGACTTCAACGCCCGGTCGTACGTGGCGCAGTTGACCCCCGCACCACCAGATCCGCCGACAGCACACGCTTGCGCGGGGGCACCTCGAGATCGTTGAGCAGCTCGATCAGCATGGTCATCGCTTCCCGCCCCAGTGCATTCTTTGGCTGGGCGACGGTGGTCAACGACGGCGAGGTGTAGCGCGCGAAGCGGATGTCGTCGAAACCGACCACGGAGATATCTTCCGGTACGCGCAGGCCGTGCGAGATCAATGCGCGCATCGCGCCGATCGCCATTTCGTCGTTTGAACAGAACACCGCGCTGAACGATCGTCCCTGCGAGAGGAAAAGCTCGATCGCGCGTTCGCCCGCTTCGATCGAAAAGTCTCCGACGGCGGTCAGCGCGGGGTCGGCTGGAATCTTTGCCCGCTGCAGGGCGAGCTGGTAGCCCTGCTCACGGTCCACGCATATCGGGCTGGACGATGGGCCGGCAATGAAGGCGATGTCGCGGTGCCCCAGCGTAACCAGATAGTCGACGGCGGCGCCTGCCGCGG
>NZ_DATHFX010000202.1:0-5826 GCF_035317885.1 Pinirhizobacter sp. | reverse complement strand
CTCGCGGCGCAGCCGCATCGGGTTCCGCCGGCCGTCCCAGCCGTTGAAGTCACCGATCACGCTCACCGAACGCGCGTTCGGCGCCCACACGGCAAAGCGCACGCCATCCACGCCGTCGATGGTCTTGGGCAAGGCGCCGAGCACGTCGTACAGGCCAAGATGCTTGCCTTCGGCAAGAAGATACAAATCGAAATCGGAGATCAGCATGCCGAAGCCGTAGGTATCGGCGATCTCCTGGGTACCGCCAGGCCAGCGGATGCGCAGCCGGTAAGGACCATCCTGGCCGAGCGTGCCGCTGAACAAGCCGCCCTCGCCTTCCGGGCTGAGTTCCGCGATCGCGTTGCCACGCCCGTCGATCGCCTGCACGCTGTGGGCGCCGGGTTGCAGTGCACGCAACACGCGGGTCGCGCCGCTGCCATGGGCCCCGAGCACGGCGAAAGGATCGCCATGCGTGGCATTGAGCAAGCTGGCGCGCTCGGCTTCGTCGATCGGCGGCGCGTGTGGTCGGAAAGGAGCGGTCATGCATCGAGCTCCCGTGTCAGGTCCGCCGCTTCCAGCCGCTCGACGATGGTGTGCAGTCCTGTCAGCGGCACCGCCAGCCAGTGCGGACGGTTGGCCGCCTCATAGGCCACCTCATAGGCGGCTTTCTCGATCAGGAAGAGGTCAAGCAACGGCTCTATCGCCTGTTCGTCGATCCATGGGAATGGCGCTGCCGCCAGCTCCGCACGGTAGGCCGCCAGGAAGTTTGCCGAAGCGCGGTCGCGGAAGGCGGTGAGGTAAGCCTCAAGGCGCTCATCGACCACGGGCGCCGCACCATCCTCGCCGCGGGCGGCTACGGCGGCCGCGTAGTCGAGCGAGCGCAACAGGCCTGCCACATCGCGCAGCGGCGAGGATTTCAGGCGGCGTTCGGCGACGCTGCGCGCCGGCTCGCCCTCGAAGTCGATGATGTAGGCGTCATCCTGTACCACAAGGATCTGGCCCAGGTGGAAGTCGCCATGGTGCCGGATAAGCAGGCCCGTGGCGGCCAGCGGCGCAATCTGGTCGACGCGCGACTTCAGTTCCTCGCGCTCGTTGCGCACCCGTGCGACACGCCTTGCGAGCTTCGCATCATCGCCTGCATCGAAGCCTTCGATGGCCGCGAATGCACGATCGATCTGCGCGTGGGCGGAAACCGCCCAGCGCCGGGTATCGGCTTCGGTCACGGGCGTCGGCGCAAACGCCATGTCGTCAGTGGGCCGGGCGAGCACCGCGTGCAGCTGAGCCAGGCGCGTACCCATCACCGTGGCGAAGGCGTCGTAACCGGCCAGCAGTTCCGTCTGCCGGTCGGCCTCGCTGGCGTGGGCGAATTCGTCGAAGCTGCGATGCAGGTAATCGAGCGTCCAGCGCCAGGCGTCGCCCTGGTTGCGCAGGAAACCCTGCAGCACGGCGAGCGTAGCTTCCTCGCCATCGCCACCCACGCGGCGCACCTCCCCCAGCAGCGGCGCGGTGTTGGCGTAGCCTGCGTGGGTGAGGTACCGGCTCACCTCCACTTCGGGATTGATCCCCGGGGTGATCCGCCGCACCACCTTCAATACGCCCTTGTCGGCGATGATCATGGAGCTATTGGATTGTTCGGCGGCCAGCCACCGGTTCTCCACATCCGTGGGAAAGTCGATCGCAGAAAGTCCCGCCTCGGCGAGGAAACGCAGCTTCGCCTTGCCGGCCTGCACGCTCTTGTCAGCGCGCAGCCCGCGTATCACGCCCGAGGCGAACGCATCGAGGGTGAAGCCATCGGTCAGGTAGCCGACGCGACGTCCACGGCGCACGCGGGCAAGGGCCAGCTGCGTGGAGCGCACGGGCGTGGGTTCATCCTCCCATACGATGCCCAGCGGCAGTACATAGCTTTCGTGCTCGCCATTTTTCAGTTCCACATCGAGTTCGGTAAGCACGAGATCTTCGCCGCGGTCGGGCCACTCGGCGACGTACTTCACGTGCACCGAGGCGATGCCGATGTCCTTGGCGCCGAACCAGCGGCGCATGGCCAGGTACGTGGGCAGGATATCGCGCTCAAGAACGCCCCTGTGATGGGACATCACCGGTCCCTCGGCGATCGCTCCGCGCAATACCAGCGTCTCGAAGTCGGGCATGGTTTCCGGCGTGGGCTCGTGCCACTCGGGAAGGGCTGCATTGGCGCACAGCTGGAAGGAATAGAAACCATACGGCGGGATGGTCAATAGGTACGGCAATGCACCCACCGGTGGGAACGACGAACCGCCCATGATCTCCACCGGCACGTGGCCGTCGAAGGCGGCGAGGTCAAGCTCCACCGCCTGCAGCGAGCGTGAAAGGTTGGCCACGCACAACACCTTCTCATCCTCCAGGATACGCAGGTAGGCCAGCACCTTGCGGTTGCCCGGATAGAGGAATTTCAGCTCGCCGCGGCCGAACGCCTTGTAACGCGAGCGCACCGCCAGCATGCGGCGCATCCAGTTCAACAGCGAATGCGGGTCGCGCGACTGTGCTTCCACGTTGACCGCCTGGAAGCCGTACAGCGGATCCATGATCGGCGGCAACACCAGGCTTGCCGGGTCGGCGCGGGAGAATCCACCGTTGCGGTCCACCGACCATTGCATCGGTGTGCGAACACCATCACGGTCACCCAGGTGGATGTTGTCGCCCATGCCTATCTCATCGCCGTAATAGAGCACCGGCGTGCCGGGCATGGACAACAGCAGCGCGTTCATCAGTTCGATTCGGCGCCGGTCGCGCTCGAGCAGCGGCGCCAGGCGCCGGCGAATGCCCAGGTTGATGCGTGCGCGGCGGTCGGCGGCATAGGTCTGCCAGAGGTAGTCGCGCTCGGAGTCGGTCACCATCTCCAGGGTGAGCTCATCGTGGTTGCGCAGGAAAATCGCCCACTGGCAGCGCTCGGGGATCGCCGGGGTCTGCCGCATGATGTCGGTGATCGGGAAACGGTCTTCGCGGGCGATGGCCATGTACATGCGCGGCATCAACGGGAAATGGAAGGCCATGTGGCACTCATCGCCGTTGCCGAAGTAATCCTGGGTATCTTCCGGCCACTGGTTGGCCTCGGCCAGCAGCATGCGATCGGGATAGTTGTCGTCGATCTCCTTGCGGATGATCTTCAGGATCGCGTGCGTCTCGGGCAGGTTCTCGTTGTTGGTACCCTCGCGCTCGATCAGGTAGGGCACCGCATCAAGGCGCAGTCCGTCCACGCCAAGGTCCAGCCAGAAACGCATCACATCGAGCACCGCCTTGATGACGGCGGGATTATCGAAGTTGAGGTCGGGCTGGTGCGAGAAAAACCGGTGCCAGAAATACTGGCCGGCAACGGCATCCCACGTCCAGTTCGATTTCTCGGTATCGATAAAGATGATCCGGGTGCCGTCGTAGGCCTCGTCGGTGTCCGACCATACATAGAAGTTGCGCGCCGCCGAACCTTTCCTTGCCGCCCTCGCCCGCTGGAACCACGGGTGCTGGTCGGAGGTATGGTTGATGACAAGCTCGGTGATCACGCGGATGCCGCGCTCGTGCGCCTCGGCAATGAAACGCTTCGCGTCGCCAAGCTTGCCGTAGTCTTCGTGCACCGCTTTGTACTCGGCGATGTCGTAACCATCGTCGCGCCTGGGGCTGGGATAGAACGGCAGCAACCAGAGGGTATTAACGCCCAGCTCGGCAATGTAATCGAGCTTGTCGATCAAGCCCTGGAAGTCTCCCACGCCGTCGTCGTTGGCGTCGAAGAACGACTTCAGATGCACCTGGTAGATCACCGCGTCCTTGTACCAGAGCGGATCGTCGGAGAACGCGACCTTCGATGCACTATTGCTTTTTGGTCGACGTACCATCGTTCAAGCTCCTTGGAAGGTGATGTGCCAGATCGCGTACGGCATGCCCTGCCCGAGCCACACATCCTGGCGGGCGCCGGACCAGGTGCTGAAGGCCTCGTGGATGAGGTCGTGCACCTGGACCGTGGCGCCATCGGGCAAGCCCCAGTCTGCCAGCGGCAGGTAGAAGTCGGTCGATTGCGCGGCGTGCGGATCCAGGTTGATCGCCACCAGCACGATGTCATCGCGGTCGGCGGTGGTCTTCTCGAACACCAGCACCTGCCCGTTGCCCGATGGCAGGAAACGCAGGTGACGGTGGCTTTGCAGGGCCGGATACTCGCGGCGGATGCGGTTGAGCTGGGTGATCTCGACCACGATGTTGCCGGGCATGGCGTAGTCGCGCGGACGGATCTCGTACTTTTCCGAGTCGAGGTATTCCTCCTTGCCCGGGATCGGCGTGCCCTCGCACAACTCAAAACCCGAATACATCCCCCACAGCCCGGACAACGTCGACGCCAGCGCTGCACGGATAAGGAAACCGGGCCGTCCGGAACGCTGCAGGAAGTAAGGATTGATGTCCGGCGTATTGACGAAGAAATTCGGCCGGAAGAAATCCTTCGGCGTCGTGGTGGTGAGTTCGGTCAGGTACTGGATGAACTCGTCTTTCGAATGGCGCCAGGTGAAGTAGGTATACGACTGGCTGAAGCCGGCCTTGGCCAGGCGGTACATCGGCTTGGGCCGGGTGAAGGCCTCGGACAGGAACAAGGTATCGGGGTACCGCGTACGCACATGGCGGATCATCCATTCCCAGAAGGGAAAAGGCTTGGTGTGCGGGTTGTCCACGCGGAACGTGCGCACGCCCTCGCCTGCCCAGTACAGCACCACATCGCACAGGGCCTGCCATAGCGACGGGATGGCGGCGTCGTTATAGAAGTCGACGTTGACGATGTCCTGGTACTTCTTCGGGGGATTCTCCGCGTATTTGATGCTGCCGTCGGGGCGGTAGTCGAACCAGTCGGGGTGTTCGGTCAGCCACGGATGATCCTGTGAACACTGGATGGCGAAATCCAGCGCCAGCTCCAGCCCATGGGCGGCGGCGGCGTCACGCAGCGCGCGGAAGTCTTCGATCGTGCCCAGTTGCGGGTGAATGTCGGCATGGCCACCCTCGTGGGAGCCGATGGCGTAGGGGCTACCCACATCGGTGTCGCCGGGTGTAAGGGTATTGTTCTTACCCTTGCGGAAGGCCTTGCCGATCGGATGGATCGGCGGGAAGTACAGCACGTCGAAACCCATCGCCTGGATATCCGGCAAGCGCTTGATCACGTCGCGGAAGCTGCCGTGGCGGTTGGCGTCGTCGGTGGCTGAGCGCGGGAAGAGTTCGTACCAGCTGGCGAACTCGGCCGCGCGACGATCCACTTCGAGCTTGAGTATGGGCGACTCCAGCGCAAAGGGACGCGGGTCCGCCGCGCGCATGACCGCCTCGGTGCCATGATCCAGGAGACGCTCAATGCGCTCGGGATCCGGCGCCTCGCCCAGAGCCGCCAGCAACACCTTTAGCGGTTTGGCAGTGGAGCCAGAGGCCGCCAGGAGGGTCTTCTCGACCAGGCGCCTGCCCTCCTCCAGCTCCAGGGGCACGGCGAGGCCGGCGTCCACCTTCGCCTTCAATTCATGATGATAGGTGCCGAAGGCATCGCGCCAGGCCACCACGCCATATTCATGACGGCCTATGCGCGATGGAATGAAGCTCGCGGTGTAACGGTCGTTGCTCAACAGTCGCATCGGCACTTCGCGCCACTGGCGTTCGTCAAGTGCGCGCCAACGGACCACCGCCGCCAACACGTCATGGCCATCCATGAAGATGTCGGCTTCGACGGTGACCGACTCGCCCACCACGCGTTTGGCTGGGAACCGGCCGCCGTCCACCTGTGGCGTCATCGCTTCGATGGCGATGCGCGGCATCGTGGTGGCGTCGTCGAGTTCGCGCCTGGCGGTGGCCGCGGCGATT
>NZ_DATHFX010000201.1:0-2144 GCF_035317885.1 Pinirhizobacter sp. | reverse complement strand
CCGGTGGGTCGTGATACGACCTTGGCGTTGTCGTTCGGACAGCAGCGGCTGTGGTTCCTCTGCCAGCTGGAAGGCGTCAGCGCGACGTACCATATGCCCGTCGCGTTGCGCCTGCGCGGGCCACTGGACCGGACCGCATTGCAGCACAGCCTGGATCATCTGCTGGCCCGGCACGAAGCCCTGCGTACGGTGTTCCACGTGCGCGATGGGCAGCCGCAGGCCGTGTTGCTGCCGGCCGACGCCGGCTTCGCGTTGCGCGAGCAATCGACCGATGACGATGCGGCGCTATGGCAGCTGCGCGCTGAGGAAGCCGCCGCACCGTTCGACCTTGGCACCGGGCCGTTGATCCGTGGTCGGCTGATCCGGCGCGCACCCGATGACCATGTGTTCCTCCTGACCCAGCACCATATCGTCTCCGATGGCTGGTCGGTCGCGGTGATGGCGCGCGAGATCAGCGCGCTGTATGCCGCCTTCGCGAACGGCGGCGATGATGCCTGCGATCCGTTGCCGCCCCTGCCGATCCAGTATCCGGACTATGCCGCCTGGCAGCGGCAGTGGCTCTCGGGCGAACGCCAGCAGGCCCAGGCTGCGTACTGGAAGGCCCAGCTCGAGGGCGTACCCACGCTGCTGGAACTACCCACCGACCACCCACGGCCGGCCACGCAATCCTTCGCCGGTGCCCGCCTGCCGATCCACATCGACGCCACGCTGGCTCAGGGGCTGAAGCGTGTGAGCCAACGGCATGGCAGCACCGTGTTCATGACCGTACTCAGCGCCTGGGCGGCGGTGCTCTCGCGCCTGTCCCGCCAGGATGACCTGGTCATCGGCATTCCTACCGCACACCGCAACCGCCAGGAGCTGGAAGGCCTGGTCGGCTTCTTCGTCAACACTCTGGCCCTGCGCATCGACCTGTCAGGCCAGCCCTCTGTGGGCGACCTGCTGGGCCGGGTGCGGCAGACCGTCCTGGCCGCACAGGACCACCAGGACCTGCCGTTCGAGCAGGTGGTGGAGATCGTGCAGCCACCGCGCCGACTGGACCACACCCCGTTGTTCCAGGTGATGTTCAACTGGCACAACAACGACGAGGCCGTCCTCGACTTGCCGGGTATCCAGGTTACCGCGACGCCTGTGGCACAGAATGTCACCGCCAAGTTCGATCTGCAGCTGGATCTGGCGGAATCGGCCGATGGCATCGTCGGTGGGTTCACCTATGCGACGGCGCTGTTCGACGAGGCCGCCATCGAGCGCCATCGCGGTTATCTGTTGCGCATGTTGGAAGCCCTCGTTGCTGACGCTGACCAACCGGTTATGCGCATCGATGTCCTTCCCGCCGCCGAACGCGAGTTGTTGCTGCACACCTGGAACGACACCGGCGTTGTCTACGACACCGAGCGCTGCATCCACCAACTGTTTGAGGACCAGGTCGCACGCACGCCCGATGCCATTGCGCTGGTGCAGGACGATGTCGAGCTGACCTACGCCGAGCTCAACGCGCAGGCCAACCGCCTGGCCCACCGTCTAATCGATATGGGTGTGCGGCCGGACAGCCGCGTGGCGATCTGCGTAGACCGCCGTCCGCACATGGTAGTCGGCCTGCTGGCCATCCTCAAGGCGGGTGGCGCCTACGTTCCGATGGACCCGGCTTACCCGGTTGATCGCATCGTCGAGCTGCTTGCCGATGCTGAGCCCACGTTGCTGCTCGCAGATACCATCGCGCGCGAAGCGCTCGGCGCTGAAATCTTGGGAACAGTGCCTGCCCTTTTCATCGATCAGGTGCCGAACGTCCCGGATGGACGAGATGGCAATCCGGATGCCGACGCATTAGGCCTTACCTCCTCTCACCTTGCGTACGTCATCTATACCTCTGGCTCAACCGGTAAGCCCAAGGGCGTCATGGTCGAGCACCGCCAGGTCCGAAGGCTGCTGCATATCACCCAGGATGAGTTCGCTTTCGGCGCCGACGACGTCTGGACACTCTTCCACTCGATGGCGTTCGATTTTTCTGTATGGGAAGTCTGGGGTGCGTTGGCGCACGGCGGGCGCCTGGTCGTGGTTCCGTATGCGTGCTCTCGCTCACCGGATGTATTTTTCCGGCTCCTTATCGAAAAACGGGTGACGGTACTCAATCAGACGCCTAGTGCGTT
>NZ_DATHFX010000200.1:0-3278 GCF_035317885.1 Pinirhizobacter sp. | reverse complement strand
CCTGACGTGGTACTCCGTGGCTGGATCGTCCGGCCGGAAGCCTCCGATGCCTGGGTAGTGTTCGGCGGGAACGGACTGGCGCTGCCGCCGGTGGGTCGCGCGTGGCAGGGTTGTACGGCGCGGGCGATCTATTTGGTGCCTTACCGTGGCTACGAAGGGCAAGAGGGGCGACCGGGTGAGAAGGACATGGTGGACGACGGCGTGGCCCTGGTTCGCCAGGCCCAGCAGGCGCATCGTCATGTCGGCATCATCGGTGTCAGCCTGGGCACGGGTGTTGCGACCCAAGTGGCGGTGCAGGCGCGGCCGGACAGACTTCTCCTGGTAACGCCTTATGACCGCATGGATTTGGTAGCCCAGGACTACCTGCCGAACTGGCCGGTAAGGTGGTTGATCAGTGACACTTATGACAGCGCCGGCGCGGCGGCGAAACTGGGAGATCTCCCCGTGGCGTTCCTGCAGGCTGACAACGACGAAATCATCGCCGCCGAACGAACTCGAGCCCTTGCGGCCGCGTTGCCCAGACCGCCGTCGCCCTGGTGGCATGTGGATAGCACACACAACGGAGTATGGAACATGCCTGGGTTGTGCAGCTTCGTGAGGCAAGGGGGATGAGTGCTCAATCGATTATGCGGCCGGCCTGTGTAAGTTCAGTCCTGAACTTTCAGCAGCAACTTACCCGTATGCGATCCGTCAAACAGGCGATTAAGCACCTCGGGCGCATTCTCCAGCCCCTCGGCAATCGTTTCCTCGGTCTTCAACTTTCCTTCCATAATCCATCCGGCGATCGCCTGCACGGCTTCCTTCGTCTTGCGATAGTCAAAGGCCAGGAAGCCCTTCACGGTAAGGCGCTTGACGATCATGATCGAGAAGTCGTCGCTGGGCTTCTTCTCACCGGTATAGCCGGAAATCAATCCGCATAGCGCCACGCGGCCGCCGATCACCATGCGCGAAAGCACCGCGCGCATCACCTCGCCACCGACGTTCTCGAAGTTCACGTGCACGCCATCGGGCGTGGCGGCTTTCAGCTGCTGCTTGAAGTCGGCCGCCTTGTAGTCGACGGCGGCATCGAAGCCAAGGGTTTCGGTGAGGAATTTGCATTTGTCAGCGCCGCCGGCGATGCCGACCACGCGGGCGCCCATGATCTTGGCGATCTGGCCGGCGACGGAACCGACGGAACCTGCGGCGGCGGAGATGACGATGGTCTCGCCCGGCTGCACGGGCGTGATGTCGGTCAGGCCGTAGTAGGCGGTGATGCCCGACAGACCGCATGCGCCGAGCAGGGTAGGCAGAGGCAGCGGCGACTTCGGCAGCTTGACCAATTCCTTGGCCTGGGAGGCATCGAGGATGGCGTGGTCCTGCCAGTTCAGCAGGCCCTGTACCAGGTCGCCTTCGGCGAAGCGTTCGTTCTTCGAGACCACCACGCGGCCGAGGCCGCCGGCGCGCATCACTTCACCGATGGCCACCGGCGGCATGTACTGCGGGATGTCGCTCATCCACACGCGGTTGGTCGGGTCCATGGAGATGTAGAGCACCTTCACGTGCACCTGGCCATCGTCGAGCGCGGGCAGGGCGTGTTCGACCAGGTCGAAGTCTGACTTCTTCACCAGGCCTTCGGGGCGGGATTTGAGCAGGAGCTGGCGTTGCGTGGTCATGGCTATTCCTTCAGACAGCGGCGGCGCCGCCATCGATGAGCATTTCGGCGGCGGTGACAAAACGGCTTTCATTCGAGGCGAGGTAGACAGCGGCATAAGCCACGTCGTCCGGGTCGCCCAGGCGTGCCATGGGTACGCCGCGGATCAGCTTCTTGGTGGCTTCCTCTTCGCCCAACGCCTTGAAGAACGGCTCCACGATGCCGGTGCGGATGAAGGCCGGGTGGATGGAGTTGCAGCGGATATCCACCTTCTGCTTTGCGCAGTCCACCGCGATCGATTTGCTGAGCATGGCCACGGCGGCCTTGGAGGTGTTGTAGACGGTGTAATTGGGATCGACCTTGTGCGCGGCCAGCGAGGAAATGTTCACGATCGACGCCGGGGTGTTTTCCTTAAGGAACTTCATGGCGTGCTTGCAGCCGAGGTAAACGGCTTCCACGTTGATGTCCATCACGCGACGCCAGTCTTTCGTCTCCAGGGCTTCCACGCCGCCGAGCGCGCCGATGCCGGCGTTGTTCACCAGCACCGAGATGCCGTCCATGGCCTGGGCAGCTTCGGCGAGCACGGCGATCCATCGTGCTTCGTCGCGCACGTCCTGCGCGGCCGACCACGCCACGGTGCTGCCGGCTTCCCGATTGATGTCGTCAGCCACCGATGCGATGGCGGCGGCGTCCAGATCGGTGACGAACACCTTGGCACCTTGCTGGGCGAACATCTGCGCCATGGCCTTGCCAAGGCCGCCGGCGGCGCCAGTGATGAAGGCCTTCTTGCCCTGGAGACGGCCGGAATGGTTCGTGCTCATGCTTTTGGTTCCTGATTCAGACCGAGAGATAACCGCCATCGACGTTGAGGATCGCGCCGGTGGTGTATGAGGCAGCATCGGACGCCAGGTACAGTGCGGCGCCGGCCATTTCCGAGGGCTGCGCGACACGGCGCATCGGCACGTGCGCCAGGGCTTGCTTCAGGATGGCCGGCGTATTGACCAGCACCGATGCGAACTTGGTGTCGGTCAGGCCCGGCAAGAGGGCGTTGCAACGAATGCCCTGTTCGGCGCATTCCACGGCGAAGGCCTTCGTCATGGAAATCACCGCGGCCTTGGTGATGGAGTAGATGCCCTGCTGGAAGCCTGGGACCACGCCGTTCACCGAGGCCACGTTGACGATGGCGCCGCCGCCGTTCTTCGCCATCAGCTTTGCACCCAGCGACGACATGAAGAAATAGCCGCGGATGTTCACGTCCACTGTCTTGGCGAACACGGCTTCGTCGGTGTCGGTGATGTGGCCGAAGAACGGGTTGGTAGCGGCGTTGTTCACCAGGATGTCCAGGCGGCCGTGTTTTTCCCCGATGGCCGAATACAACGCGCGGATCTGCTCCATCTCGCCGATGTGGCAGGCCAGGGCTTCGGCCCTGCCGCCATCGGAGGTGATCGCGTCCACCACGGACTGGCAATCGGCCTGCTTGCGGCTGGAGACGATGACATGCGCGCCGCGCGCGGCGAACAGGCGGGCGATTTCCTCGCCGATGCCGCGGCTGGCACCGGTGACGAGGGCGATCTTGCCGGAAAGGTCGAAAGGATCCTGGCTCATGCGTGTGCCTTGTCTAGCGATGGGTGAGGAGCGCGGCGTCGCC
>NZ_DATHFX010000199.1:0-2404 GCF_035317885.1 Pinirhizobacter sp. | reverse complement strand
CTTTACGGGTTGTCGGTCGTGGAAGGACAATCCGGCAGCGATCTCGGATTCCGCCCGGCCATGACCCTGGCCACGCGCCTGGTGGCGATCAACCAGGTCGCCGCCGGTGAAAGGGTGGGCTACAACGGCACCTACACCTGTCCGGAAGACATGCGTATCGGCGTGGCCGCCATCGGTTACGGCGATGGCTATCCACGCAGTGCGTCGGCCGGTACGCCGGTTGAGGTCGATGGTGTTCGCGTGCCGCTGGTGGGCCGTGTATCGATGGACCTGATCACCCTCGACCTGCGCGCCGCACCCGGGGCGAAGGTTGGCGACCGCGTGGTGCTGTGGGGTGAGTCACTTCCGGTGGAGACCATCGCCACGCACGCCGGCACCATTTCCTACGACCTCACCTGCGGCATGACCCGCCGCGTGCTGTTCGTCGAGGACGATAGCTAGCCGGCTCAATTGTTGAGACGGCATCGCGTTATCGTCACCACTTCCCATCAGGACACTCGATCCCATGGCCAAGGCGAAAACCGCCTATGTCTGCACCGATTGCGGTGCGGAACACAACAAATGGCAGGGCCAGTGCATCGAGTGCAATGGCTGGAACACGCTGAGCGAATTCGTGGTGCAGCCGGCCAAGGCCGCGGTGGCCGGTGCGGGCGCACGTCGCGGCTACGCCGGCGAAACGGCCGGTGCGCCGAAGGTGACGGCGCTCACCGAGGTCGCGCTCACGGCTGAGTCCCGCACGAAAACCGGCATTGGTGAACTCGATCGCGTGCTGGGCGGTGGCCTGGTCGATGGCTCCGTCGTGTTGATCGGCGGCGATCCGGGCATCGGCAAGTCCACCTTGTTGTTGCAGATGCTCGGCACCCTCGGCGCGATCCTGCCCAGCGTCTACGTGACCGGCGAGGAATCCCTGGCCCAGGTGGCCGGCCGCGCCCAGCGCCTGGATTTGCCCTTGGCGCCGCTCAGGGCACTGGCCGAAACCTGCATCGAACGCATCCTGGACCAGGCGCTGGCCACACGGCCGCGCGTGCTGGTCATCGACTCCATCCAGACCATCTGGACCGAAACGCTCACCGCTGCGCCGGGCTCGGTCAGCCAGGTGCGCGAGTCCGCTGCGCGGCTCACGCGCTTCGCCAAGGAAACCGGTACCTCGGTGTTCCTGGTGGGCCATGTCACCAAGGAGGGCGGCATCGCAGGCCCCCGCGTGCTCGAGCACATGGTCGACGCCGTGCTCTATTTCGAAGGCGAATCCGGCAGCCGCTTTCGCGTGCTGCGCGCCTTCAAGAACCGCTTCGGCGCGGTGAACGAGCTGGGCGTGTTCGCCATGTCCGACAAGGGCCTGCGCGAGGTACCCAACCCGTCGGCGATTTTCCTTTCCACGCACTCAGGCCCCACCTCCGGCAGCGCGGTGATGGTCACCCGCGAGGGCACGCGTCCGTTACTGGTGGAAGTGCAGGCGCTGGTGGACCAATCCTCGCTGGGCAATCCGCGCCGCGTGGCACTGGGCATGGAGCAGAACCGCCTGGTGATGTTGCTGGCCGTGCTGCATCGGCATGGCGGCCTGGCCATTTACGATCAGGATGTGTTCGTGAACGTCGTCGGCGGCATCCGCGTGCAGGAGACCGCCGCCGATCTACCCACGCTGCTCGCCGTGCTCTCGAGCTTCCGTGATCGGCCGTTGCCAGAGAAAACGGTGGCCTTCGGTGAGGTAGGCCTGTCGGGCGAAATCCGGCCCGTGCCTAACGGCGAGGAGCGCCTGAAGGAGGCGGCGACGCACGGCTTCAGGCGTGCGATCGTGCCGAAGGCCAACGCGCCGAAACGCACGCACATCGGCGAGATGGAAATCGTCGCGGTCGATCGCCTTGGCGATGCAATCAGCCAAGCTATGAACGGATAACCATGCTGCATAGAGCGGATGGTTAAAACCTGAAAGCGCACGCACTGTACCGCCGGTATAAAAGTCGCCACTCATCCGGTCGACTTATCGTGACTCCCTCAATACATGCGTTTCCAACCGCCAGCAGTATGGCGGCATCCGGGGTGAGCGCCCCGCCAGCGCCACGCGCTACGAATCTCATTGCCGTTCGCAACGTCGATGTCAGGCGCGACCATGGCGTGCAGGCGCCGGCGCCAGAATACCCCAGGGCGATGGCGCTCAAGATAGTCATCGAGAACCAGGTGCTGGATCGGAAACAGGGTGATGAAGGCATTCCCACGGCGGAGCTGGCAACGCTCGCGCTGGTCAATCGCGAATCCCATGAGCACCTCCGAAGCCGGCTGGCCAGCAACGCACTCATACACGAAGTCGGGCGCGTCAATGAGCGGTCGACCTTCAGGCGCGTGTTGGGGTCGGTCGAATCCAGTCGCGAGGGACGGCCAACCATCCTGCAGTTGCCGCCCGCGCGCC